>JAJZQA010000022.1 GCA_021810985.1 Deltaproteobacteria bacterium | reverse complement strand
AAAACCAGGATTGTCAGAATCGGGTAGTTAGCCAAGTGAAGACCTTCCGAAATACGGATATACAATCAAATTAACAGGATAGACAGGACATGCAGGATTACATCACGCCAACATCACTCATGCCAGAAATATCCGCCTGTAAACTGTACAAAATTCTTCATCCACTACGTTTCAATTTTTCCAGATGAAAAATCGTGAAATTTCTTTATGACGTTAGCCTGTTTCGAGCAACCCGAACAATAACTTGTCAATAGATGGTCAGAATTTTCCTTATTGAGAAGGTATCCTGCCTATCCTGTCCATCCTGTTAATTCCGGATTTATAGTACCGACCAGGCCAGGTAGCCCAGCAGCAGAGCAACCCCCGCCGCAAAGCTGAGAAGATAGAGTGAAATCCGCCCGGAGCTCCACCTTCCCAGCAGCTCGCCGCTTCGGGCGGTCACCTCGGCAAGCCGGTCAGGGCCGCCGATGGCCGCGCCTTGCTCGAACCAGCGCTCGATGAATCCGGCAAGGCGTTCAAAGGGACGCACGATCAGGATTTGGTACAGATTATCGAAGTACCAGCCGTTTTGGAGAAAAACCACGAACTGCGACACAGCAGCCGTCTCCCTGCTCCGCCATCTGCCGCCCGCGTAGCGTTGATAGGCAAAGGCCAGGCCGGCCAGGGCAACTACGGCGGCCAGCGCCTGCAGGGACAGCTCCAGCGCCGGGGAGAAATGCTGCTGACCTGCCGGGGCGAGGGGCAGAAAGAACTCACCGAGCCAGCTGCCCAGGCCGAGGTATGCGGGCAGATTGAGCAGTTCTCCGAACAGACCAAGAACAGCCAGCGGAACGAGCAACCCTTCCATCAGGCGGCTGCCAGCCGACACTTCCTGCCCGTCACCGTGGAAAACCACGAAAACCATCCGGAAGGTATAGACAACCGTCAGCAAGGCGGTGACGAGACCCAGCAGGTAGAGGCCGCCGAAGAGGATTCCGCCCTGGGCGAACAGCGCCGCCAGGATGCCGTCCTTGCTGAAAAAGCCCCCGGTCAGGGGCAATCCCGCCAGGCAGGCCGCGCCGGCCAGAAACGGCCAGTAGACGCCGGGCAGACGTTTCCGTAATCCGCCCATGCGGAAAATGTCCTGTTCATGGTGCAGGGCGCTGATCACGCAGCCGGCACCGAGAAAGAGCAGTGATTTGTAGAAGGCATGCTCCAGAAGATGAAAGGTTGCCGCGGTCACGGCGCCGCTCCCCACGCCGAGCATCATGTAGCCGATCTGGCTCATGGTCGAGTAGGCGAGAATTCGCTTCAGGTCCCGCTGCACCAGGGCGCAGGTGGCGGCATAAAATGCGGTAATTCCCCCGGTTACGGCAATCGCGGCACACACCGCCGGCGACAGGCCCACCAGCGGAAAGAACCGCATGAGCAGGTAGACACCGGCCGTGACCATGGTGGCGGCATGGATCAGGGCTGAAACCGGGGTCGGGCCGGCCATGGCGTCCGGCAGCCAGACCATGAGCGGCATCTGGGCCGACTTGCCCAGCGCCCCGCCGAGGAGCAGCAAACCAATGGCCGTAACAACCCCGGCCGGCAGCAACGCCGCCATCCCATTGATTTCACTGATGGAAAGTGTACCGCAGAGAAGAAAAAGCCAGAAGATCCCAGCCGCGAAGGCCGTATCGCCGATCCGGGTAACAAGAAAGGCCTTACGCCCGGCATCGGCATTCTGCTCCTCCCGGTACCAGAAGCCGATCAGACCATAGGAGCAGAAACCGACCCCTTCCCAGCCGAGAAACAGCAGGGGAAGATTTCCGGCCAGCACCAGCAGCAGCATGGCCCCGACAAACAGGCTCATCAACGAAAAGAAGCGGGCCTGATCCGCTTCTCCGCGCATATAGGCATGGGAATAGAGCAGGATGATCCCGGAAACAAAGCTGACCATCAGGCACATCACCGCGGCCAGGGGGTCATAGTAGAGGGCAACGGGCGCCTGGAGATCAAAGGCCGAGAGCCAGCGGAACAGTTCGAGGGTAACGGGTGTACGGTACTGGAAAAAAGCGCTCAGGGAAAAAACAAAGGAACCGGCAACCGCCCCGCTGGCCAGCAGGCTGCTGAAACGGCCGGGAAGACGCATGCCTGCCAGGGCGATGAGGATGCCCGCCAGAATCGGCAGGAAAGGTATCAGAGGCAGAGAGAGGTGCATGCTATTCACCCAGTTCACGGAACTCATCGGAATCAACCGTTTTTTTCCGACGATGGAGGAAAACCACCAGGGCCAGGGCCAACGAAACTTCGGCGGAGGTCATGGCGATGATAAACAGGGCAAATACCTGACCGTCGGCATTTCCCCAGGCTGCCGAACCACCGACAAAAGCCAGTATCGCGGCATTGAGCATGATCTCGATGCCGATCAGCATCATGATCAGGTTCGCCCGCCAGACCAGCAGGCACACCAGACCCAGAGAAAAGAGAATTCCGGAGAGGCTCAGGACGTGGGACAGGGGCACGATCATCTGCGCCTCCCCAGGTACAGGGCACCCACCAGGGCAAAGAGCAGTTGCAGAGAGATGATCTCGACCGCAACGCCGTAGTTCCGGAACAGCACCGCGGCGAAGCCCCTGATGTCAATCTGTGCAGCGGCGGCGGGCGGGCCGAAGAAAGGCATCCCTGCCAGAACGGCAAAAGAGGCTAGAATCAGCAGACTCAAGACCACGGCAGGCCACCAATCGCGGAAAGCGGGCCTTTTCACCTTTTCCGGATGACCAAGGTCGAGCATCATGATGACGAAGAGGAACAGCACCATGATGGCGCCGGCATAGATGATCACCTCGAAGACCGCTGCCAGGGGCGCCAGCAGCAGATAAAAAATCACCGCGAGGCCGAAAAAGGAGGTGGCCAGATAGACAATGGCATGGACCGGATGACGTTCGGTTACGGCAAACAGGGTTGCAATCACCACAACGGCCGCCAGGATGTAGAAGACGATCTGTTCCATAATAAAGGCAGAAACCTAAGATGTAGGGGCGAAGCAAGCGCATCACCTGCTTCGCCCGACTACTCAACTGTGAACGAGGGCGAAGCGGAGAATCACTGCTTCGCCCCTACCGTTTCCATGCTGTAATCTTAATCGGTTTTTCGTTGCATTACGGCAGCAGGCTCCGCACATCCAGCGGAGGATTTTCATCCGGATTGCCGCCGCGGGGGTTTACCACGCCGATACCACTGTGACGATAAAAATTGTAGTCCGGATCCTTTCCGCAGCCATCGATCAGCAGGTCTTCTTTTTCATAGACCAGGTCCATGACGTCCCGTTTACATATCTCGTAATCGGGCGTCATCTGGATTGCCATGGTCGGGCACGCCTCGGCGCAGAGACCGCAAAAGATGCAACGGGAAAAATTGATCCGGAACCAGGCCGCATAACGGCGGCCATTCGGCCGCTCCGCGGACTGCATGGAGATACAGTCGACCGGGCAGGCCGCGGAACAGAGATAACAGGCTACGCAGCGCTCTTCGCCGTCCGGGTCGCGGGTGAGTACGATCCGTGCCCGGAAGCGGGGAAAGGGGCTGCGTTTCTCTTCGGGGTACTGGATCGTTGCCGAGCGTCGCCCCAGATGGCGCAACGTTGTCCAGAAACCGAGAATGAGCGCCTTTATGTCGGCAAAAAAGGACATCACTATCTCTGTGAATTCCTGTGAAGGAAGCTGGCGTTGATTTCCGGAAAAACACAGGGGCGCACTTGCGCCCCTATTCATGCTCTATACCGCAATTTTGGCTCGCTGCAGTTTTACCAGCAGCGCCAGTGTGTCCGGATGATTGTTGGTCTCGGCATACGTGAGAGCGGTATTGCCGGTCAGGGTCTTGGCGTTCGGGTCGGCGCCGTAATCGACCAGGTAGTTGATGCATTCGTTACAGCCGTAATTGGAGGCAAACATCAGGGGCGTATGGCCATCGCGGTCCCGGGCGTCAACCACGCACCCGGCCTCCAGAAGCACTTTGATCACCTCCGCATGGCCGTTGGCCGCGGCATAATGCAGCGCGGACTTTCCCTTGTTGCTTCGTGCATCCACCTCCGCACCCCGGTGGATGAGATCACTGACCCCTGCGACATCTCCTGTCTTGGCCGCCTCGATAAGCGGAGTGTGGCCGTGCCTGTCTGCTGCGTTCACATTTTCAGTCATAAACACTTCCTCCTTTTGGTAAAGTGTCCTGCCATTTTCTGTGCCTGCCAAACGAAGCCGGAAATTCCAGTACGATACTATAACACCATTATGAACCACCCGGTAGCAAGAATATTCACCAGCGCAAGCGGGGTAAGAACTTTCCAGCCAAGATGCATCAACTGGTCATAGCGAAGCCTCGGCAGGGTCCCGCGCATCCAGATAAAGAGGAAGGCGAAAGCGAGCACCTTGAGGGCAAACCAGACCGCCGGCGGCAGCCAGGGACCATGCCAGCCACCAAGAAAAAAGGTCGCCGCCAGGCCGCCAAGCACCAGGATGTTGATATATTCTCCGACGAAAAAAAGGCCGAAACGCATCCCCGAATATTCGGCATGAAAGCCGGCAATCAGTTCGCTCTCCGCCTCAGGCAGATCAAAGGGCACCCGTTTGCATTCGGCCGCGATACTGATCAGAAAAATCAGAAAGGCCAGGGGCTGGTAAACGATAAATGGAACTGAAGCCTGGGCAGCGACTATGTCGCCCAACCGGAAGGAGTGGGCCAGCATAACCACCGGAACCAGGGACAGCGCCATGGAAAGTTCGTAGGAAATGAGCTGGGCCAGGCCCCGGATCCCTCCGAGCAGGGCATACTTGGAATTGGACGCCCAGCCGCCCAGTGCCACGCCGTAGACCGCGATGGAGGATAGGGCCAGGAAGAACAGCAGACCGATATTCAGATCCACCACCTGCAGCGGGATGTTTCGGCCGAACAGGGTCAACGGCGGCCCGAAAGGAATCACGGCAAAGGTCAAGATCGCCGGGATGGCGGCCATGGCTGGGGCCAGATAATAAAGCCAGCGGTCGGCCCCCGCCGGGCAGACGTCTTCCTTGGTCAGCATTTTGATCACATCGGCCAACGGCTGGAGGAGCCCCAGCGGTCCGACCCGGTTCGGTCCCGTGCGGTCCTGAATCCAGGCCAGGACCCGCCGCTCGGCCAGGACCAGGTAAGCGGCCGCCGTCATGACCAGACCATAGAGCAGGGTGAGTTTGGCCAGCAACAGCATGATGTCGAAGGTATCAGTTGGCATTTCCTATCTCGAATCGGCTAGTGGGTAATCCGGTGCCTGCCAAAATCAAGGGCAACCTCAGGGGGGTGCCCCTACAAAATCCTCTCGCCCTCGCCTTCCGGGTCCAGGTCCCGGAGAAACTCCCAGCGTCCGGAAAGTGGTTCCACGAGCTGCTCCGCGCCCAGGCGTTCGGCAAGATCGGCAATGATGCGCCAGGCCGGCCGGGGTTCTCCGCCGGGAGCATCCAAACGATGCACCCGGGGCGGATGCAGCGCCGGATCGAGCCCCTTGATCGGCAGCCCGGGATTCATGACTTTCCGGAAGCGTTGCGCCCGGCCCTCATGATTGATGAACGTGCCGTCCATCTCCACCCAGGCGGTGGTCGGCAGGAAAACATCACTTTTTATCATTGCAGCCGAAGGGAAGCGGTCCGCAACCGCAAGCAGCGAGATGCCGGACAGGAGCTCTTCGGGGAGATCTGCCTCAAAAGCGAGAAGTCCTTTGATTGTACCTGACGCGAGCGCTTCGGCAAGCGAAGTGGCCCGGTGCTCCCGGGTCAACAGTGCCGCGGCAAAGGTATTCGGCCCGGAAAGCGGAAAAACGAGCTTTGCTCCGGCGGTCACGGCAGTTTCGATATCGGCTGTTCCGCTGCCGGATGGCGTCGCGATGACCAGCGGAGTTGAGTAATCGGCAAGGGGGATATCAGCCAGGGTCGGCACCCGAAGCGTTTCCAGCGAAACCGAGTCAGTCTGCTCCCGTGGGCTGCCTTCCCCGACGAGAAAAATTTTCGCGCCTTTCCGCCAGGCCTGTCGAACCGCAAGGAGCAGCATCGGCCCCTGTTCACGCAGATCACACTCGACAAGGGCAATGCAGTCGGCTTGCTCCACTTCGGCCAGGGAAACAGCCGTGTCCCCGGTCAGCAGCGAGACGACCGCGCTGGCCGCCGCGGCTTCATCGCGCTCAACGAAATAGCAGAGCGCACCAGCCTGGAGGAATTCGGCCAGAAGCGCCGCCTGATAATTTCCTTCCAGGGTCAGGCGGGGCGAACCGACCACCGCAAGCGACCCGGGGCCATGGCTGACGAAAAGCTCGCCAATCCGTGTTGCCAGGACAGCCAAAGCCTCGTCCCAGGTGGTTTCCCGGCCATCCAGCAGCGGTGTTCTCGGCCGCTCCGGGCTGTTGACGCCATGATCGGCGAAGCGGCCGCGATCACAGAGAAACCAGCCGTTCACCGCATCATTGCGCCGTGCCATGATTTTCAGCAGCTCCCGATAACGGGCCGCAGGAATGGTGGCGCAGCCGAGTGAGCAGTGCGGGCAGAGCGAAGGGGCCATATCGTAGTCCCAGTAACGAGCCCGGAAACGTGCCGCTTTATCGGTATAGACGCCGGTCGGGCAGAGATCCGGCAGGTTGCCGGAGAAGGGCGATTCGAGGCTGCCCTCGCAAAATCTGCCGTAATAGATGGTCGAAGCCCGGCCCATCACACCCAGATCGGTGCCGCCGGCAAAGTCCTGATAGAATCGCACGCAGCGGTAGCACTGGATGCAGCGGTTCATCTCATGCTGCACGTGCTCGCCGAGGTACTGATTACTGTGGGTGCGCTTCTTCCCCTGGTAGCGGCGAGTGCCGTGTCCGGCAGCAATAGTGTAATCCTGGAGCAGGCATTCGCCCCCCTCGTCGCAGACCGGGCAATCATGGGGATGGTTGATCATCAGCCACTCGATGACATGACGCCGCATGGCCACGGCATCGGCATCGGTGGTGGAAACTACCATACCCTCCTGAACCGGGGTCATGCACGACATCTGGATACCCTTGACCGGTCCGTCGATCAGCTTCACGGCACAGACCCGGCAGGCACCGGCATTTCCGAGCGCCGGATGATAGCAGAAATGGGGAATCATGATTCCCACGCTCCGGGCAGCTTCCAGAATCAGGGTGCCAGCAGGCACCTCCAGCTCTATTGTATCGATGACCAGTTTCGGCATGGTACCGTTACTCATCCTCCTGACGGCCAGATCCGCCCGTCTGTTTTCTCATAAACTTATTCTCGTACATTCGTTGATCCGCAAAACGGAGGACCTCGGCCAGCGAATCACCCTGTTCCGCGGTGGCAATTCCGATGGAGATGGCAACGGGGCTCGTACTGTTTTCCTGGTTGAACAGCTCTTCACTCCCGCGGATACGATCCAGCACTTCGCGGGCTGTGGCCGCATCGGTTTCCGGCAAGATAATTGCGAACTCATCTCCACCAATCCGTGCCACCAGGTCGTCGCCACGCACCGCGGAGCGAATCACCTGAGCGGCCCCCTGAATCAGCCGGTCGCCAATCGCATGCCCCAAGGTATCGTTGACCCGTTTCAGTCCATCCAGATCCGCCACCATGATGCTGACCGGAAAACGCCGCCCCTTCTCCACCCGCTCCAGCTCTTCGCTAAAATAGCCGCGGTTGTAAAGATCGGTCAGGGGGTCGTGATTACTCACATAACGCAGCCGGTCCTCCGCCAGCCGTTTCTCACGTAAAGAGTCAATGAGGGAATTGAAGGCAACGGAGAACTCCCCGAGGAAATCGACCCGCTGGTTGAGATCTCCGGCGGCAATCTGTTGGGTCTGCCAGGTGAGATGCCGGAGACTGGAGTGGAGCTGCTTGAAAGATGCGATCAGGTGATTGCGCGGCGGCGGATCGACATCAAGCCTGCCCAGCGAAAGTGCGGCAATGAAATACTGCGCATCTTCCAGTTCTCCGACCAGCTTCGCGACAGCTGCGGTCAGCGACTCGATCTCGGCCCCAGCTGGTTCGGACAAAGAGGACAGAGTAAAGTCGCCACGTGCCGCACGGCCCAGCTGTTCCGTCACCTCACGAAGTAAACGCCGTTCCTGCTCGTTCATAGGGACCTTTCTACAAGCGGTTTCGCAACGAAACGGCAGGTTCTCTCGCCACTGGCCCAGCAGTCCACTTCCCTGACATGAAACTTCTTGCCGGTATACACCTGAAGTACGCCGGCCAGGAAGCCCTCATCATATTCGCAGACCGTTTCGTCAGTCACCGGCAATCCGGAACAATCCAGATCTTCGGAAACCGTCAGCACCAGCTCAAGGCTTTCCAGGTCGGCCTTCTCGACCCGGAGTATGCCGACATTGAGCGCCCTGAGCTGATCCTGAAGTTCGGCGATAAAGCCGTTAAAATCAAGATCCGCGCTGAGGACATTCTTGCAGAATTCGGTCCCGGCCAATTTCCCGGCTTCACGCAAAATATCACTGGCGGTTTCCGCCCCATAGCGGGTGGCAAGGACCTCCCGCATGGTATACTGCATCAACCGGTAGACCGCCACATGGGTCGAATTGCCCAGATGCGGCCGCCCTTCGGCAATATCTCCCAGATTCTGCCAGTGGAACCGGTACCTCTTTTTTTCTACATTGGACATCAATCCTCCCTGCTTATTTCTGCCTTACAAATGCAGCATGCCCGGTTTAATTCCTGACCGGGCAACGCCTTTTGACAATATGTTCTCGAATTTCCTCTTCAAAGTGTCGCAGCAAGCCATCGACCGGCCCCATCGCCCCCGGTGCCAGCGGGCAGAAGGAAAAACTGAGAAACTTCACGTGCTCCCGAAGAATTTCGATGTCTTCCGGCTCCCCCCTGCCCTGCTCGATCCGGGTCAGCACCTCCCGCACAAAGGGGAGCCCCTCCCGGCAGGGAGTACACCAGCCGCAGGATTCCCGGGCATAAAAACTTACCAGATTGAGGGTGGCGGCAACCATGCAGGTCCGTTCGTCGAAAAAGATTACGGCGCCGGTGCCGAGCCGGGAACCGGCCTTGGCGACACTGTCGAATTCCATCGGCACGGAAAGGTGCCGCGGTGTGAAAAACGAGGTGGAGGCGCCACCCGGGATACAGGCCTTGAAAGTCCGCCCCGGCTCCATACCTCCGGCCGGACCTTCAAGCATCTCGCCCAGGGTTGTCCCCAGGGGAAGCTCTACACAGATCCGCTTGCGCACCTGGCCGCTGAAACAGAACAGCTTGTTGCCAGCGGCTTCGGGGATGGCGGCCAGCCCCCGGAACCACTCCGGACCCTTGCGGATGATGGCCGGAATATTCGAGAGGGTTTCCACGTTGTTGACCACCGTCGGGCCACCCCAGAGCCCCTTGATCGCCGGAAAGGGCGGTTTGCTCCGTGGATTGGCCCGCTTCCCTTCCAGGGCGTTCATCAGGGCGGTTTCCTCGCCGCAGATATAGCGGCCCGCCGAAACATGGAGATCGATCTTCAGGGAAAAACCGCTGCCGAGGATATTCTCGCCCAGAAAGCCGGCCCGTTCCGCCTCGGCCAAGGCCCGCCGCAGATTTTCCGCCGGGGTCTCATAGCCCCGCCGGATGAAGATGAAGGCGTGATTGACGCTGAGCACATATGCCGCCAGGATCAGCCCTTCCACCAGCAGCCAGGGGTTATGCTCGAGCAATACCCGGTCCTTGTAGGTTCCCGGCTCCATCTCATCGCTGTTGCAGATGAGATAGCGGGGACCGGGCAGGTCGCGCGGCACGAACGACCACTTCTTGCCGGTCGGAAAACCGGCCCCGCCCCGGCCGCGCAAACCGGAGTCGATGACAATCTGCTGCACCTCAAGGGGCGAAAGCTCGCGCAGGGCCCGTTTCAGGGCCGCAAAGCCTTCCGCCGCGCAATAGTCGGCAAAGCTTACCGGTGCCGCTGGTCTGATTTCTGGTAGAAGGATGCGTTCCATGTCGGCTCACTGCGTATTGTTGAATGATTTCAAACCCAATTTCTCATATTCCGGCAGCAAAACCCGGAGGTCAATTTGACGAATTAGAGGACGCCAGAGCCTTGCGCTCCGCCTCAAGGATCTCTGCAACCCGTTCTTCGGTCAAACGGCCATAGAGGGTATCGCCGATCATCATGGTCGGCCCTTCGCCACAGTTGCCGAGACAGGCACAGGGAACGAGGGTAAAACAGCCATCCGCGCTGGTGCCGCCCGGTTCCACTCCCAAGTTCTGCCGCAAATACGCGAGAATGGCATCGCAGCCGCAACTCCAGCAGGAAATGGAATCACAGACATGGATCACCCGCTTGCCCACCGGGCGTCGATAAATCAGTTCGTAGAAGGTTGCCAGCTCCTCCACCTGCAAAGTAGACAGGCCAAGGATTTCGGCCGCCGCGACCACCGCTTCGTCGCTCAGCCAGCCGCAGTGGCTCTGCAGCTCTTTCATCACGTCCACGGCCGCCTCACGGTTGGTAAGCGCCGCGGCGACCCGGGCCTTCAGCTCATTTTTCAGCGATTCCGGAATCATGAAGCTTCCTTTTCCTGCTCAACGGGCTCTTAAATAAAATAGGCGGTTATGAAGATCCCTAGCATGGCGACAATCACCACCACTTTCAGCGCCACCCCGCAGAGGAGTCCGAGCCAGGTGCCGAACCCGGCCCGGCCCGACTGGCGGAGATTCCCCTTTGCCAGGTATTCGCCCAGAAAAGCACCGAGGAACGGCCCGATGATCAGTCCGGGCAACCCGAAAAACAGCCCGACCACCAGGCCGACTGTCCCACCCAGGAGGGCGGTCCGCCCCGCACCCATCTTCTGCGCGCCTCTGGCCGTTGCCAGCAGATCAATCAGCTGAGAAAGGACCGTCACGACGGCCAGAAAAACCAGCACTTCCCAGCCGACCCGCTGAAAGTCGTCAATCCAGGCCGCCGTGACCAGACCGAAAAACACCAGCGGTACGCCGGGCAGAATCGGCAGGAGCGTGCCGGCAATTCCGGCCAACACCAGGAGCGCGGCAAGTATCCAGAGAAAAATGATCATAGGTTCTGTCTCATCTCGATCATCAGCGGTCCAAGTCCGCCAGCACGAAGTCAATCGAGCCCATGATTGCCAGCAGATCAGCCACCAGTCCGCCACGGCTCAGCCGCGGCAGAACCTGCATATGGGCAAAACTCGGGGTGCGGATTCGAACCCGGTAGGGGATGTTGATTCCTTCGGAAACGACGAAATAGCCGTACTCACCCTTTGGCGCCTCGATGGCGGAATAGGTCTCCCCTTGCGGTGGAGCCATTCCCCGCGTTGCATTGACAAAGTGGTGGATCAGCGACTCGATATCCTGGAGTGCGTCTTTCTTTTTGGGCAGCACATAACGGTAGTCGTCGGTGATCCAGCGGCCATCCGGCATGTTCGCCAGGGCCTGCGCCACGATCCGCAGCGACTGCTTGATCTCCTCGATTCGAACCTGGTAACGGGCGTAACAGTCGCCACCCTCGGCCACGGCCACCTGGAAATCGAAGGCCTCATAGCCGCCGTAGGGAATCTTTTTCCGCAGATCCCAGTCAAAACCGCAGGCCCGCAGGTTCGGTCCGGACACGCCCCAGGTCATGGCATCGTGCCGGGAAATCACCCCGACACCTTTCAGTCGCGCGGTAAAAATCGGATTATTGCTCAGCAGACTTTCGTATTCCGCCAGCCGGCCCGGCAGCCAGCGGAGAAACTCGCGCACCGGCCCTTCCCAGCCTTCGGGCAAGTCGTCGGCCACCCCGCCGATGCGGAACCAGGCCGGGTGCATGCGCCCGCCGGTGATCATCTCGATGATGTCGAAGATTTTTTCCCGGTCGGTGAAGGTGTAAAAAACCGGAGTCATGGCACCCAGGTCGGCGGCAAAGGTGCCGAGCCAGACCAGGTGGCTGGCGATGCGGAACAGCTCGGCCAGCATCACCCGGATCACCATCGCCCGCTCCGGCACGGTGATGCCGCAGAGCTTCTCCACCGAACCGACATAGGCCAGATTGTTCTGCACGCCGGCCAGATAGTCGATCCGATCCGTGTACGGCAGGAACTGATGCCACGACTGGCGTTCGCCTATCTTTTCCGCACCGCGGTGATGGTAACCGATATCGGTGTCCACATCGACGATCTCTTCGCCATCCAGCTTGAGGATCACCCGCAGGATGCCATGGGTTCCGGGATGCTGGGGGCCAAGGTTGAGAATCAGGGTCTCTTCGTCCACCCGGTCGAAGAAATCCTCGGCCGGCAGCGGCTGGTGACGGCGGGCATCCTCGGTCGTATAGGGAGGCATCTCGGTGGCACGGAAAGGATGCTCCTTGCGCAGCGGATGCCCTTCCCAATCGTGGGGCATTAGGATACGGCGCAGATCCCGGTGACCGGAAAAGCGGATGCCGTACATATCGAACACCTCTCGCTCATACCAGGAGGCGGCGGGCCAGATGCCGGTGACGCTGGGAAGTTCGGGATAGTTGCCTTCCAGCTCGGTCTTGATCCGCAGGTGTCCCGGGACATCAAAGGACAGCAGGTGGTAATTGAGGGTAAAATCCCGGTACTCCCCACGCTGACGGCGGAGGGAATCATCAACGGCGGCAATGTCCTCCAAGCGGCCGAAGGAGGCGCCGCTGCGATTTTTCAGGTAGCTCAGCACCTCCGGCACCAGCTCCGGCGGCACCCGGTAGGTGGGCATGTCGCTGGCGCGCGGATCTTCGCTCACCCGGCCGGCGAAAACCGCCTCCAGCTCACCTTCGAGACCGAAGTCGGGAAAGGACTGCCGGGCCGAGGGGGGACGCCACATCTCGTCCGATCTCGGCAGCCAGAACTTCGGGTGGGTCAGCGATGCCCCGCGGATGGCAATCCCCTCCATACCCGGACCGCGTGTGTCCCGTGATTTGCTTTCCCCGTCCCGGAGCACCGGAGCGGTGGTTCCCTGGCTCCCGCCCCCCAGATGGAGCACGGAACGGGCCGGCCGTTCCTCACGGCGGATCTTTTCCTGCAACTGCATCAACCCCTGGAGGAAGGCCTCCGGCCGGGGCGGACAGCCGGGCACATAGACATCCACCGGCAGGATCTGGTTCACCCCCTGGACGACGCTGTAAACGTCATACATGCCGCCGGAATTCGCACAGCTCCCCATGGAGATGACCCAGCGGGGCTCGGCCATCTGCTCGTAGAGCCGCAGGACCGACGGCGCCATCTTCTTGAAGACCGTACCGGCGATCACCATCAGGTCGGCCTCACGGGGTGTGCCGCGCAGAACTTCGGCGCCGAACCGGGAAATATCGTGCCGGGAAGTAAAGGAGGTCATCATTTCGACGAAACAGCAGGACAGGCCGAAGAACATCGGCCAGAGGGAATTGGCCCGCCCCCAGTTGATCAGATCGTCCAGGCGGGTCAGGAGGATATTGGGATGTGAGATAGATTCCTGTTCGGGCATAGAATCTCGGGTCAAGGTTCAGGGTTCAAATTCAGGGTACAGGGTGCAGGGGTCAGGGTACAGCGTTCAGGGTACAGGGTTCAGGTTTGAGGCTTGCGGTTAACTGTTCCCTGTACCCTGTTCAACTGTTCCCTGCTTCTTCGGTCCCCAATCCAGCCCGCCTTTGCGCCAGAGCCAGAGCAGGCCCAGCAGCAGCACGACGATGAACACGGTGATGTGGATGAGTCCGGCGATACCGAGCAGGTCCCAGGCCACCGCCCAGATGAAGATAAAGACCGATTCCACATCAAAAACGATGAAGAAGATCGCCACCAGGTAAAAAGGCACCGGATAGGCCAGGCGGGCCGAGCCGGACGGCAGAATTCCCGACTCGTAGGCTGCCGTCTTGTTGACGCCGCTGCGCTTCTCCCCCAGCCACCAGGCCGCGCCCAACAGCCCGCCCACCAGAAGCAGGGCCATGGCCGTATATACCACCAGGGGGAAAAGCTCCGAAACCGCGGACAGATGCCCGGATAATGCTGGTTCTGCTGCTGTCGCCACGCATAACCCCTTATACCGATTCCAGATCAAGGATAATCCCAAGGCCAACGCTGAGAGGACCTTGATATGGAATTGGAATTAACCGATCAACTCACCGACCCAGGAAAGCAGAGAGGCCTTGTCCTTGGGATTGACGATGGTGCCGAGCACCTCATCAGTCCTGATGAGAAACAGAGTCGGTATTACCTCGACATTGAATTTTTCCGGAAGCCGCTCGCTCAGATCGCAATTGACCTGGGCCACGACAACCTTTCCCGCCAGTTCCGCCGCCACCTGGTCGATGACCGGTGCCAGAACCTGGCAATGGTGACACCAGGGAGCCCAGAATTCCAGTAACAAGGGCAGACCGGTATTTTTCATGATCGTCGAAAAATTTTCATCATTCACCGCAATAGCTTTGGTGCTTTGCTCGGACATACGCTGTTCCCCTAAAAAAACCGATTCCTTACCTTTGTCTAAGGAAATCAACCACAACCGCCGGGTGATCTTCGGCCTTTTTCACCGTCTGCCAGTGTTTTACCACCAGTCCGTCCGGCCCCACCACAACCGTGGAGCGGATCGTACCCATGGTCTTTTTGCCGTACATGACCTTCTCCCCGAATGCGCCGTAGGCCTGCATCATTTTTGCATCGGGATCGGAGAGCAGGACAAAGGGGAGGCCGAAATCACGGATGAATTTGTCATGGGACTTGAGACTGTCCTTGCTGACACCCAACAGAACGGCATCCAGCCCCTGCAACTCCTGGTGGAGATCGCGAAAACCGCAGG
>JAJZQA010000378.1 GCA_021810985.1 Deltaproteobacteria bacterium | reverse complement strand
AAAAGCGCTGAACGAGATAAGTTTTTCAACGGCCTGTTAGAGCGTTTGCCCGCCAGGAGGAACTCCTGCGAAATCCCGAGCGACAGACTGTTTTCGGAGCTGTTGCCGGTCAGAGCCCCCGTACTTCCTTCAATATCGAGCGTCGGGTTTGGCAGAAGTCCCGCCCGGACCTTTCCGGCATCACGAAAACCTCTTTCTTCACGAAAGAATTTCAGCTCACTATTATTTTTCAGTGAAATTTCAACTATTTGCGACAATGTAAGATTACGCGACTCCGCCGACACCGGAGATGATGCGAAAATCAAGAGCAAACCGGGTACAAGGAGCCGAACCACTCTTCCAAATGCTTTTGTTCCCAAAGGAAAAACCTCCATATATGCAGTTTTGTCGTGACAATTTTAGCAGGCTGCGGACACACCACAACGAAAACGAGGAGACATTTGTCCCTTATGAGGGCAAACTACTCCCGTCGAAACGTCTTAAGCGTGGATTTGCGGGGGGATAAACTTGGCAAGGAATACTTTGGGCAGAAATCTGAAAGGTTCAGCTGTGCGAAGTATCCGTACGAATGGATTGTAACTGATGTGCACTGGCTGGCTGAATAGTGGCGCATGACACGTGCAATTGGCGCAGGTGTCGCATCCATCAAAATCATTATGCTGTTCGAGAGGGGAACATGGGTTGAGGTCTGAAGAGGAAAGTTCCACTAGTGTTGCGTGGCCGCATACTATTTTGACGTGACATTGCATGGCATGAACACTTTCATGCACACCAGTAATCGTCATGGTCAGCATAACCACGAGAAGAAATTGAGAAATGAATTTTGACGGAAATATTTTTTTCATAATTTTATTTTGCAACAATAAACAATCAATTCGAATATTGTCAAGAAACAATATCTCGGCTCACCAGCCCCGGATTCGGGCTAGAAGACGAACACCACGAAAAGCAACGTTTGCCAAACCCGCAGCAAATACCGCCATAGGGCTGGTTCGAAAATACGTCTCCCCGTGCCGGTCGAAAAAATCCAGGAACGATGTCTTACCCTGCCCCACCGGTACCGCATTTTGGAAGTTCATTCGCATATCCAGGAAAAAAGGAATTTGCCAGGCATTCAAGCAGACGTAGTGACCAACGGAATACCAGAATTGCATCCTGGCCGAATAGGGCAATCCTTTGATCAACCGCTGGATCCTGTCCAGGAAAGGAAACAGCCGCAACTGTCCCGTCAGGCACTGTGTGGCATAGATTCCCGGCATTTCCCGAATAAAATCTTCACGCCCCACTTCGGCCAAGGTCATGAGAATCATATTGAGTACATTTCGTTCGAGCAGCCCTTCCATCTCAAAGCGACGCACGGAGGTAACGAGTTCAACAGGAAGAAGCAGCCAGGACCCTTTGGCACGCACATTCTCGGCAAAACGGGTATCTTCCATTACTTGGCAGGACTGGTCGAAAGGGCCTGCCTCGGCAAAAAAATACCGGTTCAGCAGAAAACCCTGGTCCCCATGCGTGCATCCTGACCGTTCCTGGCGAGCCTTGGCTGCGGCAAGGTAGTAGGCAAAGGATGCATTTCCGGCACAATCCTGAAACCGGAGCGAGAAATGCGCGGCAATCCTATTGTCGCCGGCTCTCCTTTCCGCCTGACGAAGAGCACTGAGTCCCTGACTAAGGGCAAATTGATCCACAAAAGTGGAATCAGCATGGAGAAACAAATAATATTCACCCGTAGCTTCTCGGGTTCCCGCGTTCATTTGCCGGGCGCGCCCTTTTTCAGCCTGAATCAGGAGCAACGGAAACGGGAGTTTACCAATCAAATTGGATGCTCTTGCCAGAGTGTCATCAGTAGACCCTCCGTCACAAAGGATTACCTGAAATGAAACCCCCTGCTGCGCCGCCAAGCCCCGCAGAAAAGTAACAATCCCTGCCGCCTCATTCAGGACCGGTACGATAAGGGACAGCTCGAGTGCTGGTTCGGTTATAGGCATGCATCCTCACATAATGCTAAACGCATGCCGGAATTCCTGCTGTTGCACTGGCGAACCTGGTCAACGGGCTAGATACCCTCATGTCAGTTCCTCCTTGACCTTGGAGTGCATTTCCCGGAAAATACGGACCATTATGGAACTTTCCTCCAAAGGAGTTACAGATGCATCAGGATGAAGATGAAAACAGTCTATTGAAATGGGATAATCGCTTTCGAAACGAAGCCTGCGTTCTAGGCACAGACCCTTCGCGATATCTCGTCGAACACCTCGATCTCATCATGTCACATGTCCCCGGGACAAAAGCCCTCGATATTGCCTGTGGAGAAGGAAGAAACAGTATTTTCCTTGCAAAATTGGGATTTCAGGTCACCGGGCTGGATATTTCCGAGGCAGGCTTGGAGAAAGGTCGCCAATGGATGGAACGGGAAGGCGTAACGATCGATTTCCGTGCGGCAAACCTCGAACAGTTTGAACTCACCGAGCAGTACGATCTGATCCTCAACTGCAATTTTCTTTTGCGAGATCTTATTCCGAAATCTGTCGCGGCCCTATCTTGTGGCGGTATAATCGTCTTTGATACCTTGGTGGATTCGCCGTTTGTTCCCAACACCCATAAAAAAGAGTTTTTGCTGCAACCAGGAGAACTGGTCAGAATTTTTCAAGGTCTTCCCGGAGAAATCCTCATCCACGAAGAGTTGCTTCATG
>JAJZQA010000377.1 GCA_021810985.1 Deltaproteobacteria bacterium | reverse complement strand
AAAAAAACTGAAGAGCGCCGACCAGACCTGCCGCAACAAGGAGATCGCCGGCCTGCTCGGACCACGTATAACGAAGCGTCACGTGGAAAAAGGACCTGAGCATGATCACGCAGCCGTCGACAATGCACCTGATTCCACTGGAGAGGGTAAGGTGACAGAACCCATACAAGAGTCACGGACGTCGCCAAAGGAAACGGATGGAGAAGTCGTAGCACAGGAGACCCAGGCCGCCAACTCGACCGTATTCGGGGCTTACGAGGATCAGGACCCGGACATTTTTGGCGCAATGGGAGCTAAAGGGGAGCCGATCGTAAATTCTCTCGTGCCCATCGAATGGTTCGACCCGGCAGCCGCCCTCTCCTACCTGAAACAGTTCATCAACCGGATGAAGGGCGGTCGGTTCTACGCCTTCTCAATGCCGGACGGCAACGTCTATATTCAGGTGGCATTCTTCTGGAAGGCGGCAAAGAGGTTGTCCAGGAACGACTCGAAACTGCTGACAGCGGATGCGGACATCCAGACGCGGCGGGACATCATGTTCTCCATGGTGGAGCGGCTGAAGGAGAGCAAGGCCATCGCCGCCGACCTGCTGGGATCGGGGTTCTTCATGGCCAGGTTCGTCATCAACCCCGATTCGGAAGCCCCCCGGGAAGACAACTTCATTCCCTTCCGGGCTGAAGCATTCGGTGAACCGGTCTCGATCCTGGAAGCGAGGAAGGTCCACCGACTCCGGGAGATTCGGCAGGTGGTGGCCAAACATCTCCTGGAGAAACAGGAGTCACCACTCGGGTAACGTATTCGTGAGGATGAGGGAGTTATCGTGGACTACCTTCTGAACAGGATGAATCCCCTGAGATACATTTCCGGAGAGCAGTACGCCACTATCTGGAAGACCCTGTTCGCGACCATCCTGCAGGGCTTATGGGGGAGGCTCCTGGCCTTTTCGCTGTTGTTTCTCTCCTTCTGGTTCGGAGTAAGAAGGCGGAATTTTGCTACAGCGTTGGTATTCTTCGCCCTGGCGCTCCTGGTCACCTTCGCCGCACCGCTGCTGAGGCTCCTGGGACTTCTATAAGGGAGGAAGCGTGTCGGGAAAGAACAGCGCCAGCGGCACTAGCGATATAATCCCGGTACAGTCCATCGAGGCGGAGACACGTCCGAGGGGGCTCATTGAGGCCGTCTCCACCATCGAGTACTACCATGCCCAGGAGAAGCGGGGCGCGATCCTGTCGGCCGGATTCTTCACCCTGAAGCAGAAGATCGAGTATTTCGAGGTGGGATTCCGGGGGTCGTTCATCTCAGGGCTGATTACCGCCCTGATCACCCCTCTGGCCATCGGCGTGGTGGAGAGGATGATACCGGTGTTCGGCTCGACCTCCCCCACCACCTTCGACAAATGCTTCATTTTCCTCCTGGCCTTCGGCTTCACCCTCGGTTACGCCTGCTTCATCGCCCGGGCCTCCTCCCTCTATATCGGGCCGTACACCAGGAGCATGATCCGGAATTTCGTCGGCGGGGTGATTACCGGTGCGGTCTGCAAAATGGTCATCGCCTTTATCTTTTTCCACTTTCTGTACATGGTGGTGCTCACCGAAAACCATGTCATCAGGATTCTTCTCGGGGTCAGGAAGTACATGGAAATGGAGACGTTCATCGCAATCTACCAATGGATAATGGAGTTCAGGCCGGTGCTGCTCACGGCATCATACCTGATAGTCGCAACCACAACCGTTTTTGTCATACTACCGCTGGTCGCCATGATCTTTGTTTCCATGCGGAACAGACGGCTGGAAAAGATCAAGGCGATCGTGGAAAACCGCTGAAGGAGGGACATATGGCTGACAAGAAGGATGGAAAAAAGGAAAGAATGACTCGGGAAGAGCGGACGGAGAGACAAAAACAGCATCTGGAACGGAAAATGGAGCTGGCCCAGCGGGATGACATGGGCCTCGTCTCCCGGAAAACTCTGGACTCATCCGACTTCATCCGCCTGTTCGGCACCACGGACTTCATGTTGAGCCTCGTCCGGGGAAACATGGGCCGGAAGGGAAAGATCGAGGTGGCCAGGGCGGCGCAGTTCCTGGCCGAGGCGGAACGGATCAAAGAGGAGCTCAACCTGCTCAATGCCGAGATGTGCCGGGAACTGGGGAGGGAGTATAAGCCGCCGCATGGGTTCGAGAATCCGCTGCGGGAGGAGAAAACTTCGGATGGCTGAAGTAAAACTCTCCGCATGCTTACTACTCTAAATTGGTGTCAACGTTGCATACTGTTTTTGTCTCATGTCAGCATGAAGCAAGAATATCACTTTACCATTGCAGCAAAATCAGCCGTTCAACACCCGGTCAATATCCGCTACCAGGTCCTCAGGGTCCTCCAAGCCGACCGAGAGGCGAATCAGCGTGTCGCTGATGCCCCGTGCGGCACGCTCCTCCGACGGCATGGCCGCATGGGACATCTTCGCCGGATACGACACAATGCTCTCTACCCCGCCCAGGCTGACGGCAAAGGCCGCGAGCCGCATGCCTTCCAGCAGCTTTTTGGTCAAGTCAAGTGACGAAAGCCGGAAGGACAGCACCGCACCCGGTCCGGACGCCTGTGCCTGGTGAACTGAAAAACCCGGATGGGACGCCAGGCCCGGGTAGATAACCTCCGCCACCCTCTCCTGCTTTACCACCCAATCGGCGAGAACACACGCCCTTCGCGGGCTCTTAACCAT
>JAJZQA010000376.1 GCA_021810985.1 Deltaproteobacteria bacterium | reverse complement strand
AGGACGGTATGGCAGAACTGATACGGGCGGCCTCGCTACAGATACTGTTCTTTCAGGTCACGGATGATTTCCACCTGCAGGCTGAAGATGAACTGGGAAAGCAGCAGTTCCAGCTTGTTGTCCGGAGCGAAGGTCACCACCGCCCGGCACCCGTTTTCGGTATCAAAATATTTCAGCAACCGGGCAGGCACCTCGACCCGCCCGCCGGGCAGACTGCAGACAAATGTCCCCTCGATATTGATTTCAACCGTCGGTTTGACCGCCAGATGCAGGGAAACGCCGGTAACGGAAATATCGGCCACTTTTCCGGCCAGCGTCACGCCCGGCGCACTGAAGTTCCCCTGCAGCGGGAAATCCACCTCAACCCGCACCGCCCCGCGCCTCTCGGCGGCAATCTGGGCATAGGCAAAGCGGGTCAGGATGGCCCGACAGCTGTTGATATTGGAGAGCGCCACATAGCAGTGAACCCCCAGACCGTTGGGAAAGCGGTCGCATTTGATCAGGGTCTGCTTGGCATGCTTCATCACCACGGCCTGGTTCTGATGAACATTCAGATCAACCCGGTCATCCATGACGTTGGTAATCGTGGCGCCAAAGCTGACCGGAATTTCACGATAATAATTCAGCAGCTTCAGATCGCCGCCTGTTTTTCCGGCCTGGATATCCTGAAAGACCCTGATGATGGCATCGCTGTCTTTACGCCCATCCTCGAGGGTGACGAGATGAAAAAAATCCTTATCGGTCATGTGCCGGGGCTGCTCCCTGAAACCGCAGTGATAGCGCTTGGAATCCCCGTGTATAAACATCATTTGGAGCCGGTTTGTCAAGCAGGGAGTACCTTCGGGCAACGCCATCAGAACATTTTTCAGCGCTGTTTATGACTCCCCCCGCAGACCGTACCTGTCACATAAAGCGCGACCAACGGGAATGGTTCATTTCGTGATCCGTTGACAGGCGGGAATCGCCAGAGTAGATTGGTTCCGGAATACCGATTTCCCCCGGAGATACGGAACTATGTCACTTAACGGCGATCTGGAATATTTTCCGATCATAGACATCATCCAGCTGCTGCATGGAACCAGGAAGACCGGGATCCTGCGGCTTTCCAGCCAAAAAGGGGAAAGCCAGCTGGTGTTCCACGAAGGGGATCTGGTCAGCGCCAACTACCTCAATAACCGGGTGCGGATCGGGCAGGTTCTGGTCAGCGCCGGAGCGATCACGGAGGGGCAGCTGGCCCAGGTTCTGGATATCCAGGAAAGCGCCGGGGACGAGCGCAAACCGTTGGTTATCACCCTGCTCGAGCACAACATGGTTGACGAATCAGTGGCCTACAACGGTCTGGAATCGTTGATCGAGATGACAATCGTCGAGGTCCTGACCTGGAAAAGCGGAACGTTTTCACTGGATCTTGGCAGAGGTGACACGACCGACCGCTATCATTTTTCCCGCACCAAATTCCCGCAGAGAATCGTACTGAACTCCCAGGGCATCCTGATGGAATCGTTGCGCATATTCGATGAAAAAATGCGCGACGGCACCATGGATGAGATTTTGAGCATCGCCGGCATCACCAATCTGGATCTGGATCCGGAACAACCGCACAACAATCCGCCGGCGATTTCGTCGACCGGGTCTGATCAGGACTCCGCCCCTTCACTGCTCCAGAAGCTGCTGGCGGAACAGCGCGACATGATCCGGCGCAGCGGGGATCAAAGCTACCGCGAAGCGGACGCTCTTAAAAAACTGATTCTGGACGAGTTTCCGGCCGCATCGAAAGAGCAGAAACGGCAGATCTTCAGACTGCTGTCCGGCCCGCTTCCGGACGGAACCGCCGCCGGCGAGCCGCCGGATCTGGCGGTGATCGTGATTACGCAATCGACGCTGATCTCGACCATCGTCAGATCGATCTGCCATCAGCAGAAGATCTATGCGCTTTCGTCAGACAACGTGGCTTCACTGGCGATCAACATCAGGCTGCTGCTGTGCCAGACGGTGCAGCTGGTGGTTTTTCTCGACGTTCCCCATGACGCCGACGGGCAGGAAACGCTGCAGATCTGCAACGACATCCGGCACCATCCGCAGGCATCGCTGGTGCTGCTGGCCTGCCCCCGTTTCTGGGGCAGCCAGGGACTGCAGGCGCTCTGTTCGGGTATTCGCGCCATCATCCCCAAGCCCTGCCCGGAATGCGGGCAGGAATCCTCGCCCCAACAGGCGCTGACTTTCTGCTCCGGCTTCAGAGATTATCTGCAGACCCTGTCATCGGAATACGCCAGCAGCGATGAACAGCGCTATTTCAGCTGCATCGCCCGCTTGCGCCGCTGCACGACACGCACGGAGATAGCCGATGCCCTGCTGGCCTACCTGATCCGGGTGTTCGAGCGGGCGATTGTCTTTTCGGTGACCGAATCCGAACTTGTGGCCGAACAATCATTCGGGATCACGGGAGAAAAAGACCAGGGGGTGGAACCCCTTTCCAACCTCTGCATTCCGCTTGACGACCAGCAGATTTTCGAGGATGTCGTGGCCACCGGTCAGATGTATTACGGCTTCCACAGCGATTCGACCTGGCCGCACCAGCTGTACCGGCTGATCGGAAGGATGGACAGCCCGGAAGTGCTGCTGTTCCCCCTGATCCGGGCCAACACTGTCGTGGCCTTTATCTACGCCGATTTCGGATCAAAACCGGCCTCGTCACCATCCCTTAGCAATCTGGATGCTCTGC
>JAJZQA010000375.1 GCA_021810985.1 Deltaproteobacteria bacterium | reverse complement strand
TGTCGCGGTTTCAGTTGACTCGAAATTTACCCATCTGGCCTGGAAAAAGACCCCGCTTGAAAACGGCGGGATTGGCGATATCCAGTATCCGATCGTGCAGGATCTGACGAAAGCCATTGCCCGCGAGTATGGGATTCTCTTTGACGAGTCAGTTGCTTTGCGAGCCCTCTTTCTGCTTGACCCGAATGGTAAGATCCGCCATGCCACCATCAATGATCTTCCCTTTGGCCGGAACGTGGATGAGGCGATCCGGATGCTTGAGGCGGTTCAGTTTTATGAGGCTCACGGTGAAGTTTGTCCGGCCAACTGGAAGTCGGGCAAAGCAGGAATGAAGCCGACGGCCGAAGGGGTAGCTGATTACCTGTCAAAACATGCCTGATGTTCCCTACGGTTTCTGCTTGCCGAAAGACGGCGCGAATGCTTATTCGTGCCGTTTTTTCGTTCGTGGGAGTTGGTACGACCGTTCTCTGTATTCACCAGATGATCGCTGGTTGCCTGGCGACAGGATATGTATGAAGGTAGATCTGGAAAAGAGTGTTCTTCCTTGCGTGCCGGTTGAGGCCAGACCGGAACTTCCACGAAGCCCCTCGCAATCGGACGCCGGACTGCACCGACAGATGAGGTATCATCCTTGAAACAGGCGTGTTCGCTCGATCCTGCAGCCGGTCCGCACGAGAGGCTCCGTGAAAGCTCCGCCCCGTCCTTTCTTACTTCTACTTGGTGTTTCCAGGTTTACACGAACTAGACTTGTGAATGAATGCTCTTCGTGATATAAAAGATCATTTCAATCATGGGCATTTCCTTGAAGTTGTCAACCAATGATAATGATTCAGAAATATATAAGCCGCATCGTTTGATGCGGCTTTTTTACTCAGTTGGACCGTAAGACCGATTTCTTCCTGCTTCTGCACGGGGGGCGGATAAATTCGGTTCGGTTATGTGGAGGTCATTTGCAGTACGATTCACTTCTTTCCATTGAAAAACCCGCCCGCTACATGGGCAGTGAAATAGGTTCCGTTGCCAAAGAGGCGGTGGACGTGCGTTTTGTGCTGGCTTTCCCCGATGTCTATGAAGTGGGGATGAGCCACCTCGGACTCCAGATTCTCTATGCAATCCTGAATAAAGTCGAATGGATTGGCGCCGAGAGGGTCTATGCGCCCTGGGCGGACCGGGAAGATGCCATGCGTGCCTCCGGTGAGGTGCTGACTACCCTGGAGACCGGCACACCCTTGGCTGCAACCGATATTCTCGGTTTTACCCTCCAGTATGAGATGTCCTGTACGAATATCCTCAATATGCTGGAGCTTTCCGGCATTCCGCCTCTGGCCGCGGATCGTGGTGAGGGTTTTCCCTTGATTCTCGGGGGTGGGCCTTGCGCGGGAAACCCCGAGCCTCTTGCGGAATTTTTTGATATTTTCCTCTTTGGCGACGGTGAGGATGCGATCCTTGAAATTGCGGAAATCTATCGGGATTGGAAGAAAGCGGCCGGGAACAAAGTCGAGCTCCTCGAAAGACTCTCAACGATAGAGGGTGTGTACGTTCCCTCGTTATTCTCGGTTTCCTATTATCAGGACGGGAGAATCTCTGACATTGCCGCGCTCAAACCTGGCTACGAAAGGGTTAAACGCCGAATTGCCGCAGACCTGGAACAGCTTCCCTATCCGACGAGCCCGGTAGTGCCTTTCCTGAAAACGGTGCACGACCGGGTCAGTATGGAGATTGCCCGCGGCTGTACCCGCGGCTGCCGTTTTTGTCAGGCCGGCTATCTCTACCGCCCGGTGCGCGAGCGGTCCCCGGAAAAGGTTCTGGAAACCATCAAAGCCGTGCTGAAAAATACCGGTTATGATGAAATTTCCCTGTTGTCGCTTTCTGCTGCCGATTATGGCTGCATTTCCGACCTGCTGAAAAATCTCATGACCACCTTTGAGTCTGAGCGGGTCGCGGTGTCTCTGCCTTCCTTGAGGGTCGGGAGCCTGACCCGCGAGTTGATTGACGAGATCGTCAAAGTCAGAAAGACCGGCTTTACCCTTGCGCCCGAGGCAGGAACCGAGCGCCTGCGCAGAGTTATTAACAAAGGCATTACCGAGGAGGATCTGGTTCTGAATTCCCGCAATGCCTATGAAGCAGGGTGGCGGGTCATCAAGCTCTATTTCATGATCGGTCTGCCCACGGAAACCATGGACGATGTTCTTGGCATTGCCGAAATGGCCGCTCAGGTGAAACGGGCCGGGAAAGGGACCGGTCATGGTGGCGATGTTACCGTATCCGTCGGCAGTTTTGTCCCCAAACCTCATACGCCTTTTCAGTGGGAACCCCAGATAAGTTGCCGGGAGATTGAGGAAAAACAACGCTTCCTCCGTGGTGAACTGCGGAAACGCAAATTGGCCTTCAAGTGGCATGATGCCACCCTCTCTTTCCTGGAAGGGGTTTTTGCCCGAGGAGACCGGCGCCTGGCGCGGGTCCTTCTGGAGGCGCGAAAACTGGGCTGCCGCTTTGACGGTTGGGGCGAGCACCATGATTTCCAGAAGTGGCAGCAGGCCTTTGAACGTGCCGGGATAGATCCGGAATTTTATCTGCGGAGACGTGAGCCACGTGAAATTTTACCGTGGGCCCGTCTCGATTGCGGCGTCAGCAATGACTTTTTGCTGGAAGAGCTGAAGAAGTCCCATGAGGAAATCCTGACTGGGGATTGTCGTGACGGCTGCTGCACCGAATGCGGCGTG
>JAJZQA010000374.1 GCA_021810985.1 Deltaproteobacteria bacterium | reverse complement strand
CGTAAAACTCAACTGGCAAGTGCTGGGATTTCCTCCAAGTGTTAATCTTGATGACCAGCGATACGTTGTCAGTTATGGCACCGAATCGGGGAAGCTAAGAAAGAGTATCAACGTGGGGAAAGGCACCTCCTATACCTTGCGGGGCCTGAAAAATCACCAAATTTACTTCATACGGGTGTCGACGTCCTTCAAACTTCCCTCCGAAAATAAGGACACTACCGCAGCAGACACGAATGAAAAACTCGTCTTGAATTCCGAAGAGATCAAGACAACGCCACTCCCCGAGGACGAGTACGGCTCCGTGTTGGAGAAATCCTATTCGAAAAAAAATCTGACTCTTCTTGATAAGCATGAGCATGAGCCGTTCAATCGAGACCTGCGTCAGTTTGGATACGACTTTTTCAAAAACAGCGCCCAGCTAGTAGGTGCCATGGATAACCTGCCGGTTGGCGGAGAGTACACCATTGGACCGGGCGACGTGTTGAGCATCTCCATATGGGGCGCCATTAACGCGCGCTATGAGCTCACCGTGGACCGCAACGGGGAGGTTTCCATACCAAAGGTGGGAACGGTCAAGGTCTGGGGAGTAACGTACGATCAGGTCAAAACGGTAATCAACAAGGCCATCGGTCAGTATTTCAAAAACTACGAGATCAACGTTACTCTCGGCAAGTTACGCTCCATCCAGGTATTCGTGGTTGGAGAGGTCGAGTTTCCGGGCAGTTACCCGGTCAGTTCGCTTGCTACGGTCGTCAACGCCCTTTCCGCGGCGGGCGGCCCCACAAAAAACGGTTCATTACGATCCATACAGGTCAGCAGAAACGGGAAACCGGCGGAGACCATTGATCTGTACGATATCCTCCTGCATGGCGACCGGAGTCACGATATCCGCCTTCAAAACGGCGATACCATATTCGTTCCGGTTATCGGGCCTATCGTCGCCGTGGCAGGTGAGGTGAAACGGCCGGCAATTTACGAGATATCCGGAAAGGCCACCCTGCCGGAAGTCATTGCCATGGCGGGCGGGGTCACTGCCCGAGGCTATATGGGTAGAATTCAGGTTGAGCGTTTCTCCAAGAACAGCTCGAAAGTCATTATCGACTACACCTTGAAAGAAGGACACATAGAAAACACCGCAGCCGGAGACGAAATACACGATCGCGACATGGTCAAGGTATTTCCTGTGCAAGAGGCTGTCAGGCAAGTGGTAAGCCTAAAAGGCAACGTGGTGCGTCCTGGCGAGTATCAATTCCGTAAAGGCATGCGGGTTCTGGACGTCATCTCGGGATTTGACAAACTGCTCCCGGAGTCCTATCTCGACTCTGCCGAGATTACCCGGCTGGCGCTTCCCGACTACCACAAAGAGATGCTCACCTTCAACCTGGGCAAAGCTTTAAGCGGCAGTGAGGCGGACAATATACCGCTCCAGGAACAGGATACGATCAAGGTGTTCAGCCGTGCGGACATGCAGGAAAAGCTTGTAGTGACCATTAACGGCCAGGTTGTCAATCCGGGGACATATAATTATTATCCCGGCATGACGGTGCGCGACCTGGTAACAACGGCTGGCTCTCTCAAACATAATGCGCTGCTGAAGCAGGCAGAACTGAGCCGCATTGTCCTCAAAGATGAAAAGGCCACTTCGTCGCAAATCATCATCGATTTGGGCAAGGCCATGAGCGGCGACCCCAATAACAACCTGCCCCTCCAGCCCGACGATGCCTTGTCGGTGCGCAGTATCGCCGACTGGCTCGATGCGACCGACAAATTCGTTACGCTCAAGGGAGAGGTACTGTATCCCGGCATGTATGCCATTGCCCGAGGGGAGAAAATCAGTTCGGTTATCGCCCGTGCCGGCGGTTATACCTCTAAGGCATATCTGCCGGGGGCGAAGTTTACGCGCAAATCCGTGAAGGATGCGCAACAGAAACGTATGGACGAGATTATTGACAGGACCGAGAAAGAAATTTACCAGAAACAGGCATCGCTCTCGTCGGTAGCCGGTTCGAAGGAAGAAATGGAAGCAACCAAGGCAGCGCTTGACGGACTGCTGAAACAACTCGAACTCTTGAAAAAGACAAAGGCGGAAGGCCGTGTCGTGATTAGAATCGCCAGACTGGACGAGCTGCGAAAGAGCAGCTACGACCTGGACCTGGAAGGGGGGGACACACTGGAAATCCCTGCGCGGCCAAGCGTTGTACATGTCATGGGGCAGGTGTATAATCCGACCTCTTTCGTCTATACCCCGGAGAACACCTCGGTTGAAAACTATCTGAACAGGGCCGGCGGCCCCACGCGAGATGGAGAAGAGTCGGATATGTACATTGTCAGGGCAGACGGTTCCGTCTTCAGCAAGCAGCAGTCGTCGTTCGGCATCAAATGGAACGATGAGGCGCGCAGTTGGACATTTGGCAGCTTTTACGCCACGCCCATGTTGCCCGGGGACACGCTCGTCATACCGCAAATATTGGAAAGAACCGCCTGGATGCGTGAAATAAAGGATATAACGACAATTTTGGCAAATATAGCATTGTCCGCCGGTACGATTTTCATCGGCTTAAGGTGAACAGGATGGCTATGAACAACTCATGTAACCCTTCCGAAGAGCAGGAAATCAACCTACTGGAACTCCTGCAGGTGGTTGTGCGACGCAAAGGCTTCATCCTCAAATTTTGCGCTGCTGTCGTGGTTCTATCAGTCCTGTATTCGCTGAGCCTGAAGAAT
>JAJZQA010000373.1 GCA_021810985.1 Deltaproteobacteria bacterium | reverse complement strand
AATCTTGTTCAGTTTGATAGCTTGCTCGTCGGAGATACGCTCACCCTCACGAACAATCATTTCACCCCGTTTGATTTGATAGACAACCGGAGATATGGACGATCTTGCTTCGAGTCTTTTAGCGTCAGTTGCTGCCTGGTTGCGGGTGAGATTCGGCTTGAGCGCCTTTAAAAACAGACCTTTGATTACCGCGGCCTCTTTCCTGTCGATGCCGGAAAAACGCATTTCCCGGGCGATGCCTGCCGCATCCTTCAGGTCGATTGCCGTGATGGAAGAGTCCCCGGCGCCAAAAAGCCGTCCGGTCTGACTTTCAAACAGAACTATACCATGTCGCCGGTCCTCATTGAACACCGACTTGTCGTTCACCAGCTTATTGCGATAAATACTCTCCGCAACACGACCAATCTCCATCAGCAAGGCACGCGGATTACGAATCTTTTCCAGGGAAGCAAGTTCAACCGAGGTAACGGGACAGCCAAGTTCCTGGGAAAGCTTGATCAGCAATGCCTCGCGATCAATGGCACCCCGGGTGCGCAAATCATGAAGAAGAGCGAATACACGAGTAAAGCGCATCTGCAACTCGTCGCCTTTGACGATGCGAAAATCATAGACAAAAGGTGTGGCCTTTTCAGCCTCAGACCGCTTTTTTTCCGTCAGAACAGGGTCTTCCAGCAGATAGCTCTGGGTAGCCTTGATATCGGCTGGAGCTATTTCACCGGCATTATATTGGGATGTGTGAAAGTGTTGTCCGGGCACAACGAGAACGGTCAGAATGAGCGCAGTCACCAGCAAGAGTATTGTCTGGGTCACCTTTTCGTTTCTTTCGCTGAAGAACCGGTCATTGAGAGAGTCAAGCAAAGATCTCCCGCGCGATGCGAGCATGGCCGCTCTCTTCATTTCTTTGCTACCTTTGGAAGTATCGGAGGGCATACCCTATTTCTGAAACCTCGATGGAATACCGGAGGGGGGAGATAAGTAAAATAATGTTTTTAACTATAATCTTTCTTTATCAAGCATGTCAACGTAAACATCCCCCCGGAGAAAGCGTACCTCTTCGGAATTTAGCGACCCGTAAAGCACTCTTACGGGTCTTTGGCGTGGTAGATCTTCCCCATTTGATTAAAGTGTGCTATAAACTGTTCGATTGAGGTCAGGGGCGTGCGCCCCGAAGCAAAGGAGACAATAATGAGCACAATTGCTGATGTGTATGCACGGGAAATTCTTGACTCGAGAGGAAACCCGACCCTGGAAGTGGAAGTAATCCTGGAGTCTGGCATTATGGGTAGAGCCGCTGTACCCTCGGGAGCATCTACCGGCGAGCGGGAAGCCTTGGAACTAAGAGACGGTGATACCGCCAGATACCTCGGTAAAGGGGTCCTTACCGCTGTCAACAATGTGAACGCCCAGATCGCGGACCAGATTATCGGTATGGACGCCACCGATCAGGCCGGAATTGACGCGCGCATGATCGAACTGGACGGAACAGATTGCAAAAGCAACCTTGGCGCAAATGCAATTCTCGGTGTTTCTCTCGCTGTTGCGAAAGCGGCGGCGGAAGTACTCGGCCTGCCCCTTTACCGCTATATTGGCGGAGTAAACGCCCGGGAATTGCCTCTGCCGATGATGAATATCCTGAACGGTGGCGCCCATGCCGACAATAACGTCGATATCCAGGAATTCATGATCATGCCGGTCGGCGCCCCGAATTTTTCCATGGCTCTGCGCATGGGAGCGGAAATCTTCCATTCCCTGAAAAGCGTATTGAAAAAGAAAGGCTACAACACTGCTGTTGGCGATGAGGGTGGCTTCGCACCGAACCTCGGCTCCAACGAAGAGGCCCTTCAGGTAATCATGGAAGCGATTGAAAATGCCGGCTACAAACCCGGAGATGACGTTCTTCTCGCGCTTGACGTAGCTTCTTCCGAACTTTTCAAAGACGGCGCCTATTATCTTGAAAACGAGAAATCGCCGAAAAAGACCGCTGATCAGCTGATCGATTTTTACGAAGACCTGGTTAACCGTTATCCGATTATCTCCATTGAGGACGGCATGGCGGAAAACGACTGGGACGGCTGGAAAAAGATTACCGATCGCCTGGGTAAAAGAATTCAATTGGTAGGCGACGACCTGTTCGTAACCAACGCGAAAACCTTGCAGGAGGGAATCGATAAAGGTGTGGCCAACTCCATCCTGGTAAAACTCAACCAGATCGGGACATTAACCGAAACACTCGATGCCATTGAAACAGCCAAACGCGCCGGGTACACCGCTGTCATTTCCCACCGTTCCGGTGAAACAGAAGATACGACCTTGGCCGACCTGGCGGTCGCCGTCAACGCCGGACAGATCAAGACCGGTTCCCTCTGTCGAACTGACCGGGTCTGCAAGTATAATCAGCTTCTCCGGATCGAGGATGAACTTGACGCAACGGCTCAGTTCAAAGGGAAAAAAGTTTTCTACAATCTGAGCAAATAGCGTTTTTTCAGCGCTGCACACTCAGAACACTTTCACACCACGCCAAAGGGCCAGGTTAGTACAACCTGGCCCTTTTCTTATACATACGGTATTCCCATCAGATCAGAGAGAAGACAATACTTTCAACAGATGCGGAATCAGCTGCTTCTTCCGGGACATGACCCCTTTCAGTTCATAAAGATGAGGCTCCAATTGGGGATAATCCATGACGTGGGCGATCTGGTTCATCCCTTCCACCAGAAAAAGGGTCGTCTCTGAATAGAT
>JAJZQA010000372.1 GCA_021810985.1 Deltaproteobacteria bacterium | reverse complement strand
CGACGGAGTCTCAGTTCAGTAATCCGAGTTCCGCATCATCTATCAGAACAGCATTCTCCTGGAATTGACAGGGAAGTTCATCGGACAACACTGTTTCACCGCCTATGAAGGGAAGACCGCGGTATGCGACGGCTGCCCGCTCAAAAAAGCCTTCAGCGACGGAGAAATCCACAAGGCGGAACGCTGCATCAGCGATGGCGAATCAAACCGCTACTTCCACCTCACGGCCTCACCGGTCCGGGACAGCCAGGGCAAGATCATTGCCGGCCTTGAAATCGTACGGGAGATTACCGACCAGAAAGCCATGGAGGAACGCCTGGCGCATTCGGAACGAAAATTCAGAATGCTCTTTGATCATGCTCCCGACGCGATTTTCATCCACCTCCCGGACGGCGGTTTCCTCGAAGTGAATGAGATGGCCGGCCAATGGCTCGGTTATTCTCGTCAGGAACTGATGGACATGCACCCCCGCGACCTGTCCCCGCACGGCCAGTCCTCCGGAATATCGGAAAAAATGGACGAAGTTCTCATGCATGGTTCACTGGTCTTCGAGACGGCAACCGTTGCCGGTGACGGCAGCCACATTCCCACGGAGGTAAAGGCCCGGGTAATTCAGTACGAAGGCCAGCAGGCGGTTCTCTGCTATTACCGTGACATTACCGAACGGAAAATCGCGGAGAAATCATTCCGGGAAAGCGAGGAGCGCTGGCAATTTGCCCTGGAAGGGAGCGGCGATGGGGTCTGGGATTGGGATATCGCTTCAGGCAGGGTCTACTATTCCGACCAGTGGAAAAACATCCTCGGTTTCGGTCCCGACCAGTTCGACCAGGATGAAAATCTCTGGGAGAAACTGGTCCATCCCGATGACAAGGAATGGGTTCTCAAGGAGATTAAAAGGCATCTCCGCTCCGAGACGCCCCTCTACATGACCGAACATCGGCTCCGCTGCCGGGACGGCTCTTTCAAGTGGATTCTGGACCGCGGCAAGGTCATGGCGCGCAGCGAAGACGGCACCCCGCTGCGCATGGTCGGAACCTATACGGACATCACCGACCGCAGACGCCTGGAAGACCAGCTCCGCCAGGCCCAGAAAATGGAAGCGGTGGGCGAACTGGCCGGCGGTATCGCCCACGATTTCAATAATATCCTCACCGCCATTATCGGCAGAATCTACCTGCTGCAAAACAGACTCGCGGGCAACAGTGAACTCCTCGCCCACGCCGACCAGATCGCCTATGCGGCGGACCGGGCGGCAAATCTGACCAAAAGCCTGCTTGCCTTCAGCCGTGAACAGATCATGAACCCGCGGCGGATTCACCTCAATGAAACGGTGCAGAGATCCGCCAAGCTTTTCAGCAAACTGGTTCCGGAAAATATCGAAATCAATAGTACCCTGAGCGACCCTGACCCGGTAATACTGGCGGATGAAGTTCAAATCGAACAGGTGCTGATCAACCTGGTGGCCAACGCCCGTGACGCGATCCCGCAGGACGGCAGCATCCACATTGCCACCGAAGCCACCTTCTTTGACGAAAAATTCGTCAGCTCCCATGGCTACGGCCGGGTCGGTGAATACGCGGTCCTTTCCGTGTCCGACACCGGAACAGGGATGGACCAGAAGACCAAATCGCGGATTTTCGAACCGTTCTTCACCACCAAGGAAATGGGCAAAGGAACCGGCCTCGGCCTCGCCATCGTCTACGGAACCATCAAGCAGCATAACGGTTATATCACCGTCTACAGCGAAATCGGCGTCGGCACGACCATCAGGATCTACCTACCCAGAATCGCGGAAGATGCTGACTGCGACGACCATGAAGATCTGGTGCACCCTCCGGTGGGGAGAGGGGTGATTCTCCTGGCCGAAGACGAAGATGCGGTCAGAACCCTGACGAAGACTATCCTGCTTGAAAATGGCTACCGGGTCATCGAAGCGGAAAACGGTATCAAGGCGGTGGAACTATTCCAGCAGTATCGGGATGAGATCGATCTGGTACTGCTCGACGTCATCATGCCGCGCATGAATGGCAAAGAGGCTGGTGATGAGATCCTGAGAAGCAAACCTGAGACGAAAATTCTCTTCATGAGCGGGTACACCGGGGACATCCTCGGACAGCAGGGGCTGCTCGCCAACGGGCACGGTCTGATCCAGAAACCTTTGCGGCCGCGCGACATGCTGGCAATTATCCGGGAAACACTCTCCTGAACAGCGCGCTTTCAACTTGACCTTTCCGGTCTCGTTGAGTACTCTCGTCAGGATATCGGAACAGGTACGGGGATCAGCCCCCGCTCCCGTTCCAAGAACGCCTCCAGTTCAAACCACGGATCGGAATTCACCATGATCAAGGCTTATCTGCACACGGAAGACGCCATACTGTCCATGACGGTAGAGCTCGAGAACCTGGACTCGATCGACACCTCGGCTCTCGTCTGGCTCGACATGATCTCACCCACACCTGACGAAAGTATTGCCGTCGAAAGAGCCATGAAACTGGAACTGCCGACCCGTCAGGAATCGGAAGAAATCGAATACAGCTCCCGTTACTGGGAGGACGAAAACGGCATCTGGATCAACACCTCTTTCCTGGTGAAAGACCAGGGAACGATCGTCAGCGAAACGGTGTCGTTCATTCTAAAGGATTCTTTCCTCACCACGATCCGCTTCAGCGAGCATCGTCTCTTCACGGAGTTTTCCCGCAAACTGCGGCTGACGCCGCGCGCCTTCCGCTGCGGAGGTGACGTATTG
>JAJZQA010000371.1 GCA_021810985.1 Deltaproteobacteria bacterium | reverse complement strand
GACGATCATGGTATTGGCGGAAGGGATGTCAAGTCCGGATTCGATAATGGCCGTACAGAGAAACAGGTTGAAGCTCCCATGCATGAAACCGAGCATCACCTCTTCCAGTTCCTTCTCCTGCATCTGGCCATGACCGACTGCCAGCTTGGCTTCGGGAATCAGGGTCCGGAGATGTTCCGCCATGACGCCGATAGTCTGCACCCGGTTATGCACGAAAAAGACCTGGCCGCCGCGTCGCAGTTCGCGCAACACCGCCTCGCGAATAAGGTCATCGGAATAGCGGGCGACAAAGGTCTTGATGGCAAGCCGGTCTCCCGGCGGAGTATCAATAATAGACAGGTCGCGGATGCCGGCCAACGACATGTTCAGGGTTCGCGGAATCGGCGTGGCGGTAAGAGTCAAAGTATCGACGACTGCCCGGAATTGCTTAAGTTTCTCCTTGTGGGAGACCCCGAAACGATGTTCCTCGTCAACGATAATCAACCCGAGATCCTTGAAGCTGACATCCTTTTGCAGCAGACGATGGGTGCCGATAATGATGTCGAGCTCCCCTTTTTTCAGTTTTTCCAGGGCAGCCTTTTGCTCGCGGGGTGATCGGAAGCGCGAGAGCATGTCGATCGTCACCGGATAGGCACTGAATCGCTTGCGGAAGGTTTCCAGATGCTGTTGAGCCAGCACCGTGGTCGGGACAAGTACGGCAACCTGCTTACCGTCCAGGACAGCCTTGAATGCGCCGCGCATGGCGACCTCGGTCTTGCCGTAGCCCACATCACCGCAGACGAGGCGGTCCATCGGCTTGCTGCTCTGCATGTCGCTCAACACATCATCTATGGCGCTCATCTGGTCCGGTGTTTCCTCGAAAGCAAAGGAAGCCTCGAATTCGCGGCACAGATCATCGGGCGGAGAAAAGGCAAAGCCCTCATGTACCTGGCGGGCCGCATAAATTTTGAGCAGTTCCTCGGCCATCTCCTCGATGGCCTCACGAGCCTTGGCTTTCTTTTTCTCCCAGCCGACTCCGCCGAGCTTGTCCAGGGACGGCTGAATATTTTCGGCGCCGACATAACGCTGAACAAGGTTGATCCGATCCACCGGCAGGTAAAGTTTATCCCCGCCGGCATACTCTAGCAGCAGAAAATCTTCACCAATCCGATCAAACTCCAGATGCTGAAGGCCACGGTAGATGCCGAGTCCGAAATCCAGATGCACCATAAAATCGCCCGGCTTGAGTTCCTCAAGGGAAACCAGGATCTGCTTTTTGCGGATCTCGGAGATGTCGCGCCGCTTGACCCTTTTGCCGAAGATTTCTTCTTCGCAAATGACAATCAGATTCTCTTCGACAAGACGAAATCCCCGGGAGATTTCTCCCATGAGCAACTGCACGCCAAAGCCTTCGTCAAGCATCCGGGCGGAAAACGGCTCGTCGGTAATAGTAAGCGGCAGGTTATAGGGCCGGAGCAGCTCATCGAGACGCTGGATCTGGCTTCTCTGATGGCAGGCGATGAATATACGGCTCTTCTCCTCCAGCCAGAGGGACAGGCGATCAACCAGCGGCCGGAGGACCCCGTCGCTGTCAGCAGACATGGTCAGCTTGAGATCTTCGTTTTCCAGCACGGAAAACCGGACACTGGGACTCGCGTTGCCACTTTCCTCAAGCTCCAGAAAAGGTATCGAGATCAGCCTCTTTTCCCTCAACAGCGCAGCCAGTTCGGCAGGCTCGAAACAGAGGTCTTTTCCCTGGCTGAAAATTGCATTTTTCTCTTCCGCGCGTTTCTCCGCGGCAAAAAAGTCCGTTGCGAAGCGAGTCGCGGACTCCTGGACCGCCAGGCTATCGACCTCAACAACGACGACCCTGGGGGAGGCATAGTCAAAAAGCGTTTCCAGCTCTGGGTGCAGCAAAGGCTGAAGATATTCGAAACCCGGCGGGTAGATTGCCTGCTGCAGCTGTTCCAGCAATTCCCTGCGACGGGTTGCGGGGATGCCGAGGGCATCGCACCGTGCTTTCAGTCGCGTGGCGAAGCCCTGGACAACTGATTCGGACAGAATGATCTCTCGCGAAGGGAGAACCACCAACTCTTCCAGTGGCTGGATCGAGCGCTGCGTAACGGGGTCAAAGGTCCGGATTGATTCGACAAAATCGCCAAAAAACTCGATACGCACCGGGTTAGCGAGACTGGGAAGGAACATGTCCACAATCCCTCCGCGCACCGATGCACTGCCCCGGTCTTCCACCAGCGGTACCATTGAGTAGCCGAGAGCCACCAGTTTCCGCAAAAATGCGTCCCTGTCTATCTCTTCGCCAACTACCAGGTATTGGGAGTGGTCTGCCAGAACACTCCGGGGCAGCACTTTTTGCAGAAGCGCGGAAACCGGCACGACAACCAAAGATGCCTTGCCTTCCAGAAGGGCAGCCAGGGTACTCAGGCGCTCTCCGCTGATATCCGGGTGAGGAGAAGACTGCTCGAAGGGGCTGGTTTCCCACGAAGGGAAATAAAAGATCGAGTGCGGCCGCTCCGAGTAGAAACGTGCCTCGCGGTAAAATTCTTCGGCAGTCTCGGAATCGGGCAGTACCGCGATAAATGGGGCCGTGAGTCTATTCATCAGGCCGGCGACGAGAAAAGCCGGCGCTGAACCACGCAGACCGGTAAGTTTGAGCTGAGCGGCCTCTGGTTCCAGCATACCGGCAATATGCCGCATCTTTTCGGCAAGGCATTTGTTTGGAGTCATGGAGATCTGTCCGGCACGGGAGGAAT
>JAJZQA010000370.1 GCA_021810985.1 Deltaproteobacteria bacterium | reverse complement strand
CGTGGTGATGGAGGAGCGGCGCCGTTCCTATGATTCTGATCCGCAAGGCAAGCTCTGGGAGTCCTTCCTGGCTGCTGCCTACCAGGCCCATCCCTACGGCCAACCCATCATTGGCTGGATGTCCGATCTCGAGAACCTTTCGAGGACCAAAGCCGAATCATTTTTGCACCGCTATTACGCGCCGGTCAATGCAGTCATGGCCATTGTCGGCGACATCGATCCGGACAAAACCATCACCATGGTGGAAAAATATTTCGGATCACTGCCTCCCGGGGTGCGGGTTCCGCCGGTGGCGACGGTTGAGCCGCGCCAGCTCGGCGAGCGCCGGATCGAGATCCGGGAGGACGCCGAACCGCAATTCATGATCGGCTACCATAAGCCGACAATTCCCGATCCTGATGACTATACCTTTGACGTTATTACCATGCTGCTGGCTGACGGCAAAAACTCGCGGCTTTACAAGAAGCTCGTGGTGGAAACACAGCTTGCCAGCGATGTCTCCGCCTTTTACGGGCCGGGCAGCCGCTCTGCAAATCTGTTTGTCATTTCCGCGGTCCCGAGGAGTCCGCACACACGGCAAGAGGTTGAGGAAGCAATCTATGCCGAGTTGGAGATCCTGAAGAAAGAGCCTGTCAGTCCACGGGAACTGCAGCAGGTTCTCAACAAACTGGAGGCAGATGAGATTCAGTCGCTGAGTTCCAACGGCGGGCTTGCCTACCGGCTGACGGAGTATGAAAGTGTTGCGGGAACCTGGCGCTATCTCACGGAGCACCGGGCCAAGGTGGCCAAGGTGACCCCTGCTGAAGTAATGACTGTGGCGCGGAAATATTTCGTCCCGGATAACCGTACGGTGGCGTTCATCACAAAACGGGAGGCAACCCGATGAAAAAAAAGCTGATAATCCTCTGGCTGTTCCTCTCCCTGTTTTCGGCACTGTCCGCATTTGCCGGGTCGTCCGTTGATCCGCGAAAAATGACCTTTCCCCCCTTGGTTTTCCAGGTACCCACGGCGGAGCGGGTTGTCCTGGAAAACGGTATGACCGTCTTTCTTCTCGAGGACCGGGAACTTCCCCTTGTTTCCATCCAGGCCATCGTCGGGACCGGAAGCGTCTACGAACCTGCCGCAAAGACCGGTTTGGCCGGCCTGACCGGTGCGGTTCTCCGTGGCGGCGGGACCGCCCTGACCTCGCCGGAGGACCTTGATGATGAATTGGAGTTCATGGCCTCATCCATTACGTCGGGCATTGGTGAGGACCTCGGGACGGTAGCCATGAGCTGTCTGAAGAAGAACCTGGACAGGACCCTGGAGCTCTATGCCCAGGTGCTTACCGTACCGGCTTTTCGTGAGGACCGGGTGGTCCAGGGGAAAAATCTTACGATCGAGTCCATCCGCCGCCAGAATGACGATCCGAAAGAAGTGGCCGACCGGGAACTGCTCAAGGCCATCTACCGGGATCATCCTCTCGGACGCTATCCGACCATCGAATCGGTGAGCTCCCTGACCCGGGATGATCTGGTTGCCTTCCATTCCCGGTACTTCCATCCCAACAATGTTATCCTCGCGGTTTCGGGCGATTTCGAGCGTAGCGAGATGCTGAAAAAGCTCCAGAAGGCTTTTGCCGGATGGCCACGGGGTCTGGTAGCTCTGCCGCCGGTGCCGGAGCCTGCCGGTAACGTCAAACCAGAAGTCCTGCTGGTAAAGAAGGACATCAGCCAGACGGTGATTCGAATGGGACATCTTGGGATTGACAAAAACAATCCCGACCTCTATGCCATTACCGTTATGAATGCGATTCTCGGCGGAAATGGTTTCAGTTCCCGCCTGATGTCGGTTATTCGCGAAAAAGAGGGCCTGGCTTACAACGTGGGCAGCTCCTTTCGCGCCGGCCGCCGTTTCCCCGGTACCTTTACAGCGGAAACCGAGACCAAGGCTGCCACTTCGGCAAAGGCGATCGGATTGATGGAGAAAATGATTGACGACCTGACCCGTCAACCGGTGAGTGACGCCGAGCTTTCCCTGGCCAAAGAATCCATCATCAACTCCTTTATCTTCGCTTTTACCACTCCGGCCTCGGTGGGCGCCCAACATGCGCGTCTCGAATACTACGGCTATCCGAAGGGATATCTGGAGAAGTACCGTCAGAATATTGCTAAAGTGACGAAAAGCGATGTACTGCGCGTGGCTCGGAAATATCTGCTTCCCGACAAGATGATCCTGGTGGTCGTCGGTGACGAAAATAAGTTCGACAAGCCGCTTTCCGTTTTTGGGGAGGTTCGACAGGTTGAGCTGGCGGCACCGAAGTAGTTCATCCGGTAACGAAGGTACTTATTCCAATCTGCGGAGACCTTCCCTTCGCCCTGTAAAAGATGCGGCCACTCCCAAAAAGGTGGCCGCATCTTTTTGCTCCCTGAACTATTGTTGAATTTCATGACTCACGTCAAAGTATCTTTGTCAAAAACCGGTAAAGTAAAATCAAAAATTAACGATAGATTAGCTAAAGAAACCAGGTTGCGGTAACAACTCCGACACCTCGAAAAGCTACACCAGGCTTTCCTCCTTTGCGCGGTCTCCACCCTCCGGAGCCGCGCCTTTTTTTGTTCGAAAAGTTTTGTTCCGTTCGCGAATGGCGGAATGCTTTCCGTACAGCCGGAAATAGTGTTAAAGTTTCACAGCTGTAGGCCGATAAATATACAACATACCGAGATTATCTCCGACACGGTCTGAAGCCATTCCGGCCGTCTTCCTCCATTGCGC
>JAJZQA010000369.1 GCA_021810985.1 Deltaproteobacteria bacterium | reverse complement strand
AGCCACGGCCGCATGTTCGGGGTTTCTGCCGGTGGCAAAGGCGTTGGGGCTTTCAGAGGGGATGATATAGACCCGCGGCATGGGTAGCCCAGCCTGGGTGGCCAGCCTGCGGACCATGGCATGGAAAGCGGGCTGATCGGCTTCGCCCACTTCACGGGCGCCGTACATCTTCAGGACGATCTTGTCGGAAAACCAGTAGGAGAAAAAATTCATGGCGCAGGCCATGAAAAAGGCGAGGACCATACCGGTCGAGCCGCCGATGGCGCTGCCCATGGTCACCATGAGGAGGGTGACGCAGGTGAGAAGCAGGGTTGTCTTGAAACGATTCATCATGTGGTATACCTCCGGCTTTTTAGTGACCGAAGGTAATAAAAAAGACCTTTACCCTCGGCGCTGTGCGCGTTAGATAAAGGTCTCGCTGACGATGTATCGCCCCCGGCCCGGACTTTTCAGTCGTATTGACGGGCACGGGGTCAGCCTTTTCTCCGGCTGATGGCTACTCCCCTTTACTGTTGAAGTAGGGTATTATTTTCCGAGGAAATCTGTCAAGGAAATTTTTGCTTGTCATGCGTGCAGTTCCGGTTTTGTCACATCGGATTTCATTTCTTGTCAAAAAATCCGCTATACTACTGACAGGTCCACGCATACCAATCCGTTTTGGTGAAGTGCTGACGGCCAACTACAGCTGAAGAAGGAGAAATCGTGAAAAACGAGACTGCCAGAAAAGATCGCATGGCAGCGCTTCGAATCGTGGCGGTCTATGGCATTATTGGCGGCCTGTGGATTCTTTTTTCTGACACCGTACTTGGCTGGATCATCCATGACCCTTCGCTTATGACGCGGATTGCTATTTACAAAGGGTTACTCTTTATTCTTGTAACCGCGGTTCTGCTCTATCATCTTATTGCCCGCCATGTCCTGCGCTTGACCCAGGCGAACCGGAGCATATCTGCCAGTGAAGGTCGCCTGCGCACCCTGGTGCATACACTTCCCGACCTGGTCTGGCTGAAGGACCGGGATGGCGTTTATCTCTCCTGCAATCAGATGTTCGAGCGTTTTTTCGGCGCCAAAGAAGCCGATATCGTCGGAAAAACCGATTACGATTTCGTTGATAAGGAGCTAGCCGATTTCTTTGTCGAGCATGATCGAAAGGCCATGGCGGCTGGAAAATCGTCTACCAATGAGGAATGGATCACCTTTACGGACGATGGCCGCCGCGCTCTGATGGAGACGATCAAAACGCCGATGTATGATGACCGGGGGGGACTGATCGGTGTTTTGGGCATCGGGCGCGACATCACGGAGCGAAAGCGGACCGAGGAGGACCTTCGTGCGAGTGAGGCCCGCTACCGTGGTCTGGTTGAGCTGTTTCCCGAGGCGATTTACATCCATACGAGCGGAAAGCTGGTTTTTGCCAATTCCCACGGGGCACGGTTGGTTGGCGTTGAGTGTCCTGATGACCTCTACGGCAGGGAAGCCCTGGATTTCGTGCATCCGGATTATCGTGAATTTGTCACGAGACGGATTAATAGCGCCTATGAGCAGGGGAGATCAAACCCTCCAGTCGAACAGGTTTTTCTCCGCGCCGATGGGGTGCCGGTTCAGGTGGAGGTGTCTTCCAATGCCTTCAGTTATCATGGCGAGAAGGCCCTGCAGATTGTTGCCCGGGATATCAGTGAACGGAAGAAAAGGCAGGAAGAACTGGTTAAGGCGCAGAAGCTCGAGTCACTCGGGGTGCTGGCGGGGGGGATTGCTCATGATTTCAATAATCTCCTGACCGGGATTATGGGAAATCTTTCCCTGATGCGGGAAGAGCTGCCGACGGATCATCCGCTGCAGGAGAGGCTGAGCCGCTGTGAAAAGGCGATCGACCAGACAACCGGCCTTACCTGCCAGTTGCTGACATTCTCACGGGGCGGTGAGCCGGTGAAAAAACTTCTCGACCTCCGGCCGGTACTGCGGGACACGATCTCCTTTGCCCTGCGCGGCTCCAATGTTGCCCTTGAACTGGCGATGGCTGACGACCTCTGGCCTCTGGAGGCTGATGAAGGACAACTCTGTCAGGTTTTCAACAATCTCATCATCAATGCCGGTCAGGCGATGCCGAACGGGGGAATTGTCCGGGTCGAGGCGGGTAATTGCCGTCTTTCGCCTGCCGAAGTGCCTCCTCTGGCCCCGGGAGACTACCTGCTGATTTCCGTTATAGATCAGGGGACCGGGATCTTTCCCGAATACCTCGACAAGATTTTCGATCCCTATTTTACCACCAAGGAGTCGGGCAGTGGTCTCGGCCTGACGGCGCTGTATTCCATTGTCAGGAAGCATCAGGGACAGGTGCTGGTTTCTTCTCGTATCGGTGATGGGACAACATTCCGGATCTATCTCCCGGCATCTCCGGAGAAGGAAGGGGTCCTACCTGCTCCGCTGGACGAAATACCCCTATCAGCTTCCTTCACCGGAGCTTTCATCCTGGTTATGGATGACGAACCGCCGATCCGCGAACTATCTGAAGAAATGCTGCGGCTAATTGGCTGTCGGGTCGAATCCTGCTCCGGCGGCGAGGAATTGGTTGATCTGTATCGGCAAAAGACTAGGGAAGGATCCCGGCCCGATGCGGTAATTATGGACCTCACCATCCCCGGGAAAATGGGCGGACTGGAAGCTGCGCAGCGGATCCTGGAGCTTGACCGGGAGGCACGGCTGATCGTTTCCAGCGGCTATTCCAATGATCCGGTGATGGCTAATTATCAGGCCTATTGATTGACCGGTTTTC
>JAJZQA010000021.1 GCA_021810985.1 Deltaproteobacteria bacterium | reverse complement strand
CTGCCTGGCGATGCGTATGATCTCCTCCAGTTCGGGATGAAGCAGGGATTCCCCAATCCCGTTGAGAATCAGCGCCTCAAGGGTCGGAAAGGCGGGCGACAGGGCCAGAAAAGTCTCACGGCTCAGGTCTCCCAGCGATATTTCATTGCCGGGAGACTGCTTCACACACATCTGACAGGAAAGATTGCACCGTGTCGTCAGTTCGACAAACAGTTTTGCCGGGTGCGGGCGCAGGGCGGGAGATTTATGTGTGGATGACGGAAACGCTGCTGAGATGGAATTCCTGCACAAACCTTTATCTGACTTCACGACTCCTCCCGACTAGCAATTGACTTCCTACCGAACTTTCGAAACACCTTGACCTGAGAGTCACCCACTCAAGAAACTGTTGCATAATAATAGAAACTGTTGCATAATAATACAGAAAGCCTGTCCGTCTCCAGCAGAAAAAAAGAAACCGCCGATCGAGTAAAAGGGCAAATCGGCCAGTGGCCGTAAAGCTCGACGTGTCCCCCGTAACCAACGGCTCATTTATTGCCGGTTGAAGAAGGCGGCAAGGTGGCATACAATGGTCCGGCAGTCATTCAGCCCCCATTCGAAAGGTTTTGCATGATCGACGACGCCCAGAAACCGATGCTGCGCTTTCTCACGATCCTGACCGCCGCCTCGATGATCGGTATCCAGGGATACACCATTCTCTTCAACAACTTTGCCGTTGACGTGGTCCACCTGGAAGGTCGTCACGTGGGCATTATCCAGTCCATTCGCGAGGCGCCCGGTTTCCTGGCGCTGCTGGCGGTCTACGTTATGCTGGTAATCAGGGAGCATCGCCTTTCGGCGCTTTCCATCGCCACCCTGGGAATCGGCGTCGCCCTGACCGGCATGCTCCCGACCTACGGGGGCATCATGGCCACGACGCTCATTATGAGCTTTGGCTTCCACTACTACGAAACCACCAATCAGTCGCTCACCCTGCAGTATTTCGCCACCAACGTGTCGCCTCTCGTCATCGGGAAACTGCGGAGTATTGCTGCCGCATCCAGCATCGTTACGGCCTTTCTTATCTGGGGCATGGGCTATTTTCTCAGCTTCAAAGGGATGTTCCTGGTCATTGGCGGCCTGGTGTTCCTCGCCGGCTGTTGGGGCCTGCTCCAGGACCCCACCCACAGCAGCATTCCGCCGCAGCGGCTGAAAATGGTTATCCGGAAACGTTACTGGCTCTATTACCTCCTCACCTTCCTCTCCGGCGCCCGGCGGCAGATCTTCACGGTCTTCTCAATTTTTCTCCTGGTAAAGGTCTTCCATTTTTCGGTGCAGGAAGTCACCCTGCTCTTTCTGGTCAACAACGGCATCAACTGGTTTCTCAATCCACTCATCGGCCGGGCAATCATCGCTTTTGGCGAACGAACCCTCTGCTCGGTTGAATACGCGGTAGTGATCCTCGTTTTCTTGACCTATGCCTTCACCGACTCCAGATGGCTGGCCGCCGGCATGTACATCCTTGACGCGATACTCTTCAACTTTTCCATTGCCATACGCACCTATTTCCACAAGATCGCCGATCCTCAAGACATCGCGCCCAGCACCGCCGTGGGAGTCACCATCAATCATCTGGCAGCGGTATTCCTTCCGGCACTCGGCGGATTGCTCTGGATGATCGATTACCGGATACCGTTTTTCATCGGTACCGGACTAAGCGTGATTTCGCTCTGTTTCGCCCAATGCATCAGGTTGCCGGAAAGATCCAGATAAAGGCCCACGACTTTGTAGCAAGAAGGGCCAGGAGTGGAAGCCCTCAAATATGATTTTCTGGAAGCAGAAAGGCGGTATTGTGGACAGTAAGAAAAGAGAGATTGGGTTGCGAAGAGAAAAAGAGACCATCAGAAAAATGGCAAGGATTTACTGCAAAGCGCACCATCAGACAAAGGAAGAACTTTGCGAGGAATGCCGGGCGCTGTTGAGCTATGCCCTGGAACGCATTGACAAATGTCCGTACCAGGAAGGAAAACCTGTTTGCTCAGCGTGTCCGATTCATTGTTACACGCCGGCAATGAGAGAAAAGATCCGGCAGGTGATGCGCTACGCCGGGCCGCGCATGCTCCTCCGGCACCCGATCCTCGCGGTGTTGCACCTTCTGCAAAGTACTGGCGCGAAACCTGGCGACAGAAAAAAAATTTAAGAAAGGGGCAGACGGAATTCAACCACCAATCCCCCGTCAGGAGCATTTGAGGCCTGGACCTCTCCGGCATGCAGCAGCACCGCCCGTTCGGTAATTGCCAGCCCGATACCGGCACCACCGGATTGACGATCGCGAGCCTCGGCGATCCGGTAAAATGGCCGAAAAATATGCTGCAGGACTTCTTCCGGGACACCGGGCCCAAAGTCACGCACGCGAATCACGGCACGATTCGACAACGCTTCCAGAGTCACCTCGACCGCGGTCCCCTCGGCTGTGTAGCGGACGGCATTGCGCACCACGTTCTCCAGTGCACGACGGATCATCTCGCGATTTCCCGCCATCATCAGCGGCACGGTGGCCTCGAATTTCACCCGCCGATTTCGACCTGCCGCCTCGAAATCGGCATCCTGAATCACCTCATCCACAACCTCCGACAGATCGAAGGATTCCTTCTCGAAACGCGCGCTGTCGCTTTCCAGGAGGCTGAGGGTCAGAAGTTCGCCGATCATCACATTCAGACGCTCCGCTTCCTGCTCGATCCGGTCAAGGGGCGCGGCGGCCGCGGGTGAAGCGGTGCGGCGAGCCAGTCCCAAGGCCACATTCAGCCGGGCAAGGGGAGAGCGCAGCTCATGGGAAACATCCCGTACCAGCTGTTTTTGCGCCAACATCAGCTTTTCAATCCGCTCCGCCATCCGGTTGAAGTCCCGCACCAGGTCGGTCACTTCATCGCCACGGCCTTTGGTATTGATGGAAACGCGCGTCTTCAGATCACCGGTTCCCAGGCGCTGGGCCGCGGCACGAAGCTGACGGACGGGGGAAGTGAGGTGCCAGGCCAGGCCATAGCAGACCAGCCCGCCAATTACGAAGGTGACACAGAAACGGAACCAGAATCCGCCGGTGAACGGCCAGCCCTGCAAAAGCACCTGGGGTGGCGGTATCGGCGGAACACCTTCCGCGGCAGCCACGTACATTTTCCCGCGCGGGCTCTTCACCAGCACAGCCGCGGACACGATCCCCTTATCGAAGACAATGTCCGAAACCCCACTGATCAGCAACTGCTGAACGGCTTTATGCAGATGGAGTGGCGCGGGGCCGGAAAGCGATGTTCCGTTGGTGGAGAAAAGGTAGGCGCGCATTCCGTGCGGTTCGCCGTGACGGACAAAATTCCGGGTCGCCAATTCACCATATTTCTCATAGATCCCGGCGGCGGTATGACCATAGAGGGCAAGGGCCTCACAGACGATCCGGGCACGCTCGACGGAATAGCGACGCTCGAATTGGGCATGCATCGGGCCGATGCGCATATTGAACGCGATCAGGAAAATGACGATTCCCGAAAGGGTCATGGCAAGCCAGAACCAGAAAAACAGTTTTAAAAACATTGTCCGCATGGAATATTCCCAACTGACCGCTCGTGTCCCGTGCAATCAGCTCAGCGTTATAATTTCGAGGAGGTTGGCTCCCGGCAAGGTGAGGTGACTCGGATAGTTCCGAAAATTGAAGAAAGGCAACAATGCGGGATCTCAGGAGTCAGGATTGCGCTCGGCAGCAGGGCAGGTATAGAGGTAGCCGATCCCCCGAACCGATTTGATCCGCTCGCCGCCGTCGCTGAGGGCTCCCAATTTTTTCCGCAGACTGCTTACATGAACATCAATGCTGCGATCCTGGTAGTTGAGTGTTCGACCGAGGGCTTGCGTGGAAAGATCTTCACGGCTGATAACCTTGCCCGCCATGCGCAACAGAACTTCAAGAAGAGAATACTCCACCGAGGTCACTTCGATCGGCTTCCCGCCGCAGATCACGCTTCTCGCCCCGGGGTCAACCGAAACATCACCAACCGACAGCAGCGGAGACGGCCCTTCCGTCCCGGTCATGGGAACAATGGCTCGCCTGAGAATCGCTCGAAGACGGGCCACCAGCTCCCGGGGGTTAAACGGCTTGGGAAGATAATCATCCGCGCCCATCTCCAGGCCGACAATCCGGTCAACCTCATCCCCCCGTGCCGTCAACATCAGGACCGGAACCGAAGACCCGGTGCGAATACGGCGCAGTACTTCGAAACCGCTCAGCCTGGGCAGCATCACATCGAGCACGATCAGACCGAAGGCATCATTCAAGGCCCTTTCCGCCCCGGTTTCACCATCGTGAACCGCCTCGGCTTCGAAGCCTTCCGCGGAAAGGTAATCGTTCAGCAACTCACACAACTCGATATCATCGTCAATGATCAGTATCTTGTTCGTCATCCTTGGCCTCGCATGAATTTGTGAGTAGTATAGTCGCAAACCCCCACAATATCTGTAAAAAATTGTAAAACAGCGCCACTTTGCCAAGTAAATGCCTTGGCTTTTCAGGGCCTGAATCCGAAAAAGCAACTTCCTTACCAAAACTTTTTCTGATTAGATGTGATCTTCCGATAGAGGTCATTTTGCATCTTTGCTTGTTACCCTTGACTCCAGTCTATACAGGGGAGGACAGGAGGGGTTACCTGTTTGACTTAGCTGAAGATTAATGCCAACTACAAAAACATTTCCCAGCGGGTTCGTTACAATTTTCACCATGTGCATTTCGCCCGCTGCCGCTGCCAAGAGAAAAAGAACATTGGCATCTCATTATTATTTAGCTTATCATTGATGCACCGATAGGTTGTATGCTCAGCCAAAATCCCCAGCGGAGACGACACCATGGAGTACCTGACCCAACAGCAGTTCCTGCGACAGATAAGCATCGGCGTTACCCTTTTGCACGTTCTCACCGAAAATGAGCGACGCTGCGAAAGACTTCTCAGCCAGGCTGCCGCCCGCATCAAAGGAATGGGCAGCCCGACAAGCTGGACCTGCACAGACGGTCTGAGCCGTGATGGCGAGATCATCCCCGGCACAGCCGATCCGCTGAAGGCCCTCGATTTCGCCGTGTCCCACCCCGGGCCGCTGCTTCTCATCCTCAAGGATATTCACTGCTTCTGGCGCGACAATCCGGTACTTGTCAGGAAGATCAAGGACCTGTCCTGTGCATCACGGGGAAAAGGCAAGATTACGGTAATCTTCGGAGAAGACGAGTGGACCCCTTTCTGTCTCCGGGAAGAGATTGTTCACTTTCAGCAGGGCCTCCCTGACATCGAAGAAATTCGAACATTCCTCGAGCAGTTCAGGCAAACTGACCCATCTTTTGCCAAGGCCTGTGAAACTGAGCCGAATTTGCTCGAAAGGCTGGTGGTTGCGGCCCGCGGCCTTGAATTGGTGGACCTCGAACGGGCAATCCGCACCCTGCGCATGATGGACATGACCAGCTCAGACGCAGTCGGGTCGCTCCTGGAAAACAAGCGGAGGATCTTGCGGCAAAGCGGCATTATGGAGTTGATTCTCGACAACTCAGGCAGCGACCAGCTCGGCGGAATGGAAAATCTCAAATACTGGCTGAAACGTCGCGAAAGCGCTTTCGGCCTTGAAGGGATATCGTCCGGAATTGGTCTCCCCAAAGGGATCCTGATCATGGGAGTTGCCGGCTGCGGCAAATCGCTGCTGGTCAAGACGATTGCAACCGAGTGGCGGCTTCCGCTGATCCGCCTTGACATGTCCACCGTCTACAGCGGCATCTTCGGCTCTCCCGAGGCAAGCCTGAATCAGGCCTTCAAGACCGCGGAAGCGGTAGCACCCTGCGTTCTCTGGATCGATGAAATCGAGTCGGGCATCACAACCCACGGCTTCAAGTCAGAGGGCGGAGCGTCGTCGAGAGTCCTCGGGTCGTTCCTGACCTGGATGCAGGAAAAACGGGAACCTGTGTTCGTGGCCGCTACCGCCAATGCCATCGAAATGCTTCCGGCCGAGGTTTTGCGCAAAGGCCGTTTTGACGAGATATTCTATGTCGGCTTGCCAGACACCTCTGCCCGTGAGGAAATCTTCCGCATTCACCTGGCAAATCGGGAAACCGGCATTTCCGCCTTTGACCTCAAACTCCTGGCCGGTTCGACAAAAGGTTTTTCCGGCGCCGAGATCGAACAGGTTGTCCACTCGGCCATTTTTGAAGCCCGTGCCGACCAGCGACCCATGTCCCAGCAGGACCTGATGGCCATGGTGAGCAGAACCGTGCCGCTCTCGATAACCATGGCCGAACAGATCAAAAAGATTGAAACCTGGGCCTTCAAACGGGCGGTTCCCGCTGCCGGGTCCATGTAGCACTCATCCGATGGCTACGTAAAGATGTCAAGCGGGACGGGGCGGGGCTTTCACGGAGCCTCTCCTGCGGACCGGCTGCCAGATCGAGGGAACACGCCTGGTTCCAGGGCGATTCCTCGTCTGCCGGTGTAGTCAGGCGTCCGATTGCGAGGGGCTTCGGGGAAGTTCCGGTCCGGCCTCAAACGGCAGTCCGACAGGCTCCCGGCTTTACAATTCCGCATATCTCTTAACCCAACTTGACGCCAGCAGCGGCTATAGTCGGCTCCATCGAATGCCAACGCGAATTAAGATCTTCGCAAAAACGCGTTGAAAGGAGATTGCGATGAAAAGGCATATTGTGACGGTATCACTCCTTGGCACCATGTTGGGAGCAGGCGCCATGAACTCCCAGGCCGCACCTCCGCCGAACCATCCGGACAGCTTCAGCCATGCCCCGGCAGGTGATGTTCCGCCTCCGGATAAAATGGGCCCACCACCGAGTGATGCCCTCCAACGGGAAAAATCATCACTCAACTTGAATCCTGACCAGGAAAAGAAAATTGCCGAAATACTCGCTGATGAACGCGAGAAGTCTTCTCTCCTCCTGAAGAAATTGGACAGCCTCCGCAAACAACTCCACCAGGCTGAAATGGCTCCCACTCTTGACGAACCCGGCCTCCGGACAATTGCGGAAGGACTTTCAAAGACGGAAACAGAATTAATTGTGGCCCATACAAAAATGAACCGGCGGGTCATGGCGATCCTGACAGCGGACCAGCGTGAGCAGCTTCAAAAACAGGCTCAAGACAAAAAGTTTCACCCCGGACAGGAAAAAGCACCCGCTGCGGATGCCGGGCAAGGTCAGTCCCCCCACCGAATCGACTGATGGGAGGGTCCTGCATCTCCCCCTGAAAGCAGGACTCCGCCCATCAGCCGTTCCGGTATTCCATAGAGAAGCAGACAGGCAGCAGCAAGAATGACCACAGTAACCGAATCAGATCAGCTAACAAATCGTAAGAGCGTCTCCGGGCATTACCCCTCCGTAATGCCTCCTTCGCGGCTTGGTGTTCCTCCCCGGGCCGCATTTTTTTGTCCTCAGTCCGTGTGACAGACATTCTCCCGCCAACAAGTTGTTGAAAAACAAAAGTTATTCTTCAGCCTGCTACACTTGGGTGCCGACCAGCCCGCCTACCGTTGACACGGCCTGTTCGATGCGCTTCGACCAGAACGCGGCATTCAGCCGAATGTAGTTGCGGTATTTCCCCGCGGCAGAGAATATCGTACCGGGAGCGATGGTAATTCCGCAACGCAGGGCCTCTTCGTACAAGCGAATAGAGTCGACCTGCTCCGGCATTTCAACCCAGAGCACAAACCCTCCTGAAGGGGTATTCACCTTGGTCCCTTTCGGAAAGTACTTCTCCACCGCCTTCGCCATTAAAGAGGTTTGACGGCCGTATATCCCGCGAATCTTCCTCAGGTAGTGATCATAGCCTCCGGTAGCAAGAAACTCGGCAATGGCCATTTGCGGAACTGTTGCTGTTGCAATATTGCTGACCGCCTTTAACCTTTCAATTTTTTCCTGAAATTTTCCTGCGACAACCCAACCGACCCGGTAGCCCGGCGCAAGCGTCTTGGAAAAAGAAGAACAGTGAATTACCAGCCCTTTTCTGTCATAACGCTTGGCGATACTGGGGCGTTCGTTCAAAAAGCCCAGGTCTCCATAGACATCATTTTCAATCAACGGAACAGAATGGCGTGCCAGAAGTGCTACGAGTTCTTTCTTGTTATCTTCCGGCATACGACTGCCAAAGGGATTATTGAAATTCGGGATAACCAGGCAGGCATGTACCGGATTATGTTCCAGCGCATAGCGAAGCGCGGACAGACTGATACCGTTTATGGGATGAGCAGGTATTTCCAGGGCTTTCAGATCGAGCATCTCAATCAACTGCAGCAGATTATAAAAAATCGGCGTCTCGATGGCAACCGTGTCCCCTGGCCGGCAGACGGCACGCAGAGCAAGCATCACCGCTTCGAGACAGCCACTGGTTACGACGAACTGGTCGGGAGTAAGAGAACAGCCGGCCTTCAATGCCCGTTGGGCCAACTGCACCCGAAGCCGTTCATTTCCGGGGGGGAAATCATAGGAAATTGCCTGATGATTGTTGCGTCTCGCAACGGTGGCAAGGACACGGTTCAATCGCTCCGCCGGCAAGTTCTCAGGATTTGGCGTTGCCACACCGAGAGGCACCAGAGCGGGGTTCCGCATATCCCGCATCACCATCATTACCAGCTCACCGACACTGACAAGCGTCGGTGCCGGTGCGGTCTGGTACAGATCCGGCTCAGACAGCACCCGGCTGAGCTGATGTCTGACGTAGTAGCCGGATTGGGGACGAGCTTCGATCAGCCCCTGGTTTTCCAAGTGAAAGTAGGCTTTGACTGCCGTGGAAATACTGATTCCCATCTGTCTGCTGAGTGAGCGTACGGAAGGGATTTTCTCTCCGGTACGGTAGGTCCCTTTGCGGATCAGCCGGGCAATTCGATCAGCAATATTCTCATAGAGGAATGAATCAGCTGCACCACCACGCTCCGTTTTCTCGCCCGGCATTTCCAACTCCCTTCAGAAAGTGTCTTATTCCATTGCATACAGTTTACCGCTTTTGGCACGAACACACTATTTAGTACCAGTAAACTGTACTGCCACTAATTGTGTTTATCTGCATCTGTTATTCTTACCAGTTTTTCTCTACCGTGTAAACAGCCATCAGGCATCACTCCGGACTATTTCCGTAACGGCATGCCGGTCTGGGCAGACCCGGCATTCTGGCGAAAGATGTTCCCTACCCGGAGACAATTTCGTAGCTGTCACCACACACAAAGGAGGAAGGAATGGGAGAAAAGATTATTCGCATCAACATGACGAACCTCACCAGCGCAATTGAAGAGGTTCCGGCAGATTTGGCAGCACTCGGTGGACGTGCACTTACTTCGACCGTAATTGCCAAGGAGGTCCCCCCCACAAGCGAACCCCTGGGTAAATACAATAAACTGGTCTTCGCTCCCGGCCTTCTGACCGCGACCGCTGCAGCAAACTCGGGCCGTCTTTCCGCTGGCTTCAAAAGTCCGCTGACCGGCGGCATCAAAGAAAGTAATGCTGGCGGCACTGCTGCGCAGAACCTGGAAAGACTCGGCATTAAAGCCGTCATCATCGAAGGCATGCCGGCCAAAGACACCTGGTACAGCATTCACATCAACAATGCCGGCGCCACTATCAAGGAAGACCTTGAGTATATCGGCAAAGGCAATTATGAATTGTTCAATTCCATCGGCGAAAAGCTGGGCAAAAAGGTCGGCGTCCTTGCCATTGGTCCTGCCGGCGAATTCCGGATGGCAGCAGCCAACATCTCCGTCAAAGATCCTGACGGCAATGTGCGCAGTCACGGTCGTGGTGGCGCCGGTGCCGTCATGGGCTCCAAGAAGATCAAGTACATCACCGTTGATGATACCGGCGGACCGGGCGTAACAATTGCCGATCCCGAGAAATTCAAGACCCAGGCAAGAATTTTCGCCAAAGCAATGCTCGACCACCCTGTTACCGGCCAAGGCCTGCCGACCTACGGCACCAACGTTCTGATCAATATCTTGAACGAAGCCGGTGGCCTCCCGACCAAAAACTTCCGTTTCGGCACCTGTGACCATGCCGAGAAGATCTGCGGCGAGACCATGCATGATACGATCGTCGCCCGCAAAGGCAACCCGAGCCATGGCTGCCATGCCGGCTGTATCATCAAGTGTTCGCAGATTTACAACGATGCCGATGGAAAGTACATCACCTCCGGCTTCGAATATGAAACCGTCTGGGGTTTTGGCGCCAACAGCCTGGTGGAAAACCTTGACGATATCGCCAAGTGCGACTGGGTCATGGACGATATCGGCATCGACTCCATTGAAGGCGCAGTGATCATGAACGTTGCCATGGAAGCTGGCATTCTGCCCTGGGGTGACGGCAAAGGCTGTTATCGACTATTTGACGAGGAAGTTCGCAAGGGTACCCCCCTGGGCCACATCCTCGGCAATGGCGCCGGTTCTGTCGGCAGAACCTATGGCTTGACCAGAATCCCGGTGGTCAAGAATCAGGGCATCCCTGCCTATGATCCGCGTGCCGTCAAAGGTATCGGCATCACCTATGCCACCTCGACCATGGGTGCCGACCACACCGCCGGCTACACCATCGCCACGAACATCCTGAAGGTCGGCGGATTTATTGATCCGCTGTCAAAAGAAGGCCAAGTGGAACTCTCCAGAAACCTGCAGATCGCCACCGCTGCCGTCGACAGTTGCGGCCTCTGCATCTTTGTTGCCTTCCCGGCCCTCGACATTCCGGAGTGCTTTACGGCCATCTATGAAATGATCAATGCCCGTTACGGCACAAACCTGACCGCGGAAGGTGTCGTGGAATTCGGCAAGTCGATTCTCAAGACCGAGCATGAGTTCAATCTCGCCGCGGGCTTCAGCAACAAGCAGGATCGTCTCCCCGAATTCTTCGAAGAGCAGATCCCGCCGCACAACGCCGTATGGGATTTCAGCGACGCGGAAATCGATGAGTTCTGGAACTTCTAGTTCTCGGAAAATATTTCTTCCCGGAAACGCCTCCATTCCCATTCTTTTGTGAAGCGTTTCCAACCGGTGGGCGTCTGCCCGGGCGCCCGCCATCCTCTTTCTCCGCATAAATTACCTGGAAAGCCCGACTTGATCGGTCTTTCCAGGTATTCCATCCATAAAAATTTTGTCGCGATTTCCTTCCTGTTAAAGATAATAACTGAAAAATAGACACCGCACCACGTGGGATCTCTTCTTGAGCAAAGCGATCTTTAACATGCAATAAAAACGTGATACGGCCTGCTAATGCCGGTCGTATCACCCGTATCACGTTTGCCGCAGCCGAAGTTACCCTTTGCCGGTTCAGAGAAATGAGCTAGCTATTCAAAGACAAATGCAATGGTGTGCAGGAAATCCACGGTCGGGACGGTGTCGAGTACGCTAAATGGTAAGGTTGTCACGTCCGCGACAATCAGGTTGCGTAGGGCAAAAGTCGGATCGGCTACATCGATCCCCACGTAGTCGCCCGTAATTGGATGGAATTTACCGTGATGTGCCGTTACGCCAATGGTCCCGATTGAAGTTGCGGCACCGGTTATGGGGTTGATCGCGAATACTTCACCGTCAAAGTTCACCAGAAAGAGTCTGCCGCCAGCATCAAAGTCCAGACCAAGCGTATCCGTAGTCAAGCCGGAATCCGCAATTACCGTGGCAACCCCTGTGACCTTGTCAATGATGGCAAGGTCGTCATCGGTAGGCTCCGACCAGGTATACAACCGACCGGCCGAGTCAACAGTAAGTGTCGCCGCGGCAGTCAACCCTGTTCCCACACCGATAGGCGTGCCCGCGCCGGTGATTGGATTGATTTCGATGAGCCCGGCCGGAAAAAAAGGGTCGTTAGCCGAAGTTGTCGCAAAAAGTTTTCCGGTGGTTTTGTCATACGCAAGGCCGCTGACATAATAGCCAACGTCTCCAATCGTGCTGAGAAAGTCGCCCGTATCCGGGTCAAGCAGCACAAGATCACTCGTTGTTTCCACGAGGGTATCCGGGTCAGTGAAGCCGACCGTAGTGCCATAAATTGTAAGTTGTCGTACCACCACAGGCTCATCGTCGTCACCGCCACACGCAGAGAGCATCCCAATGGAAAGCAGAACCAAGAGAATCCGAATCAGGTTTTTCATCCTTATTTTCCTCCTTACCGCAGCATCTCCCACATCCAGGCCGCCCATAACAGGAGGCCACATCACCATGAACCGCAAAAGCAATAATCACCCCCTTTCACTGAGTTCCATGCATCCGCGACGGATAGCCGAACAAATCAGCCATACAGAAGCACTACATCACCTCAACAGTATACAATATGACTGCGTGTTAACAAATCATGCCGCAAAATGAAGGGCGCAACTTTCTAAGCATGACGTGCCTTCATCAAGAAATCATTTACGTCCATCAACGACAAATCGGCCGCTACTTTTATTCCCCATCCGGCAACAAAACTATTGCCCTTGCAGCCAAGCTGGGGTAATGTTCACAGAATGAACGATGCAGGCAAAAAGTCTCTGGATACCCACCGCGCCTTTCTCCTTCTGAGCGAGATTGAGCAGGAGGAAACGCTTAGCCAACGCGAATTGTCCAGCCGTCTCGGCATTGCCCTCGGCCTGGTCAACTCCTACCTGAAAAACCTTGTTGCCAAAGGCTATGTGCGGATCAGATCTTTCCCGAAAAATCGCTATGGCTACCTTCTGACTCCTCAGGGCCTGGCCGAAAAGAGCCGCCTGGCCTACCTGCATCTCAGCTATTTCACCAATCTCTACCAGACAGCCCGGCAGGACTATCTGGCACTTTTTCGCGCGCTCCACGCCTCGGGAATCAGGCGTGTTTGTTTCTGCGGTGTAGACGAGATCGCTGAAATCGCCTATCTTTCACTCCGGGAGATTGGTTTGGATCTGCTTGAGGTCATGGACGACCAGCATGCCGGAGAGTCTTTTTTCGACAAGAAAGTCTCCCCGCTCATCACCGGCAGCGAAACCACCAATCAACCCATCGTCATTACCTCTTTGAAGCGGGGAGATGATCTCGCAGACGAACTTTTGCGTCGCGGCGTCAACCGGAGCTTCATTTTCCGGGCCGAAAACGGCCAACCATACCGTACCAAAAGTTTGGAGGATCTATGAAAAAAGCACTTATCACCGGCATCACCGGCCAGGACGGCTCGTACCTGGCGGAGCTTCTTCTGAAAAAAGGCTACGAAGTCCACGGCATCATCCGCCGCTCGTCTTCTTTCAATACCGGCCGGATCGACCACATGTACCAGGACCCCCACGAAACGGATATCCGGATGTTTCTGCACTACGGCGACCTGAACGATGCCAGTTCGCTGAACAAGGTACTACGGGACGTGCGACCGGACGAAATATACAACCTCGGCGCACAAAGCCATGTCAAGGTCTCCTTCGATATTCCCGAATACACCGGCGAAGTGGATGCTTTGGGAGCAGTGCGCATCCTGGAGGGGATCCGCGAAACCGGCATCAACAGCCGTTTCTACCAGGCATCCTCTTCAGAGCTGTACGGCAAGGTAGTTGAAACGCCCCAGAAAGAAACCACGCCCTTCCATCCACGCTCCCCCTATGCCTGCGCCAAGGCCTATGCCTACTACATTACCGTCAATTACCGGGAGAGTTACGGCATGTTCGCCTGCAACGGCATCCTGTTCAACCATGAGTCGCCCCGGCGCGGCGAGACCTTTGTCACGAGAAAGATTACCCGGGCCGCCGCCCGGATCAAACTGGGACTGCAATCCTGCCTCTACCTGGGGAACCTGGACGCCAAACGCGATTGGGGTTTTGCCGGTGATTATGTAGAGGCCATGTGGCTGATGCTGCAGCAGGACGAACCGGACGATTACGTGGTGGCGACCGGAGAGACCCGCTCCGTCCGTGACTTTGCCGAAAAGGTCTTTGCCCGGCTCGACATGCCCTTGGAATGGCAGGGAGAAGGGGTACACGAAAAAGGGATCGACACAAAAACCGGCAAGATCGTCATTGAAGTGGACACCAACTATTTCCGCCCCGCCGAGGTCGAGCTGCTGCTTGGCGACCCCACCAAGGCCCGGACGAAAATGGGCTGGGAACCAAAAACCGACCTGGATGGCCTGGTCGCAATGATGACCGATTCCGACCTGGCGCTGGCCGAAAGAGAGAAAAGGGCAAATGGATAAAAAAGCAAAAATCTATGTTGCCGGACACCGCGGGCTCGTTGGCTCCGCGATCGTCCGCGGGCTTCGGGCGGAGGGCTACACGAACCTCATTCTCCGCACCAGTAAAGAGCTTGACCTGAAAAACAGTGCTGCCGTTGCGGAATTTTTCGCGGAGGAGAAACCGGAATTCGTCTTCCTTGCCGCCGCGAAGGTGGGCGGGATTGTGGCAAACGAGTCATATCCTGCCGAATTCATCTACAACAACCTGATGATCCAGAGCAACGTCATCCACCAGGCTCACCTGTCCGGCGTGAAAAGACTGCTCTTTCTCGGCAGCAGCTGCATTTATCCAAAGCTTGCCCCCCAGCCCCTGAAAGAGGAATACCTCCTCACCGGACCGTTGGAACCGACCAACGACGCCTATGCGGTGGCCAAGATTGCCGGGATCACCATGTGCCGCGCCTACAATCGCCAGTACGGCACCCGCTGCCTCGCCGCCATGCCGACCAACCTCTACGGTCCGGGTGACAATTTTGATCTGGAAAAGTCCCATGTACTTCCTGCACTGATCAGGAAGTTCCACGAGGCCAATCTGGCTGGAGCGGAGACGGTAACGGTCTGGGGAACAGGTGCACCCTATCGTGAATTCCTTCACGTGGACGACCTGGCCGAAGCCTGCCTGTTCCTGATGAATTTGCCTGAGGTTACGTTCTTTTCACTCCTCACGCTTCACGCCTCACCCGCCTTGATCAACATCGGTTCCGGTGAAGAGGTCACGATCCGCGAACTGGCGCTGATGGTGAAAGAAGTGGTCGGCTTCGAAGGAGATTTGGTCTTCGACAGCAGCAAACCGGACGGCACTCCTCGCAAGCTCTGCGATGTCTCGAAGCTTCAAGACCTAGGCTCGAGGCACCGGACGGGGCTCAAGGACGGGATACGCTCTACCTACGAATGGTATCTGAACAGTGAAAAGTAACTTCCGGCACTAGTGTCGGAAAAAGACGTGCGGTTCGTCTCTTGTTGGCAATAATCTGCAGCTGCCTGGATCCTTAGTGATAAACCAAAAAAATCATGGCACTTAGTGAACGACTCAAACCCGCCCTTGACCGGATCTGGAATATCCGCCATGAAATGTCCTGGATACTTTTCGGCCAGTTTCTCGGTTTTCTTGGCGGCTTCCTCGGCATTAAAGTGCTCACCAACCTGATGGGGCCGAATGGTTACGGGCAACTGGCGCTCGGC
>JAJZQA010000368.1 GCA_021810985.1 Deltaproteobacteria bacterium | reverse complement strand
AAAGCCGTAAGGAACTCCCTGCAACCATGAATATTTATCTGATCTTTACCTCGACCCGCGCGGTCATCAAAGCTGAAGAGTGCCTGCGCTCCCATGATCTCGACTGCCAGGTGATTCCGGTGCCGAAGGACATCTCCTCCGAATGCGGTATGGCCCTTTCCATTGCCGATGAGCTCAAGGGGCGTGCCGAGTCGCTGCTGGCGGAACTCGGCCTGGAGGTGCGGGTTCACGAACCGGCCGGACAGCGGATACCGCCCTTTGACCTGCTCACCACGGTGGAGCAAGGCGGCTGTTCGGCAAAGCTGCCGCCGGATGTCCTCTTTGAGGCCCTTGGCCGCCTGACCGTGCCTACTGACCCGAATTTGCTGGTGGGGATTGGCACCGGCGACGATGCCGGCGTCTATCGGCTGACCGATGAGATTGCCTTGATCGAGACGACGGATTTTTTTCCACCGGTCTGTTCCGACCCCTACGATTTCGGCCAGATCGCGGCGGCGAACGCTCTCAGCGATGTCTATGCCATGGGCGGCAAAGTGCTCACGGCCATGAACCTGGTGATGTTCCCGGCCAGCGGGATTCCTTTTGAAGCGCTGCACGACATTGTCCGCGGCGGACAGGATAAGGTCCTCGAAGCCGGCGGGCTCGTGGTGGGCGGGCACACCATCGCCGACTATCCGCCGAAGTTCGGTCTGGCGGTGACCGGGGTGGTGCATCCCGAGCGTCTGATCAATAATGCCAATGCCGAGCCCGGTCAGGTGCTGATCTTGACCAAACCGCTCGGTACCGGGGCCCTGGTGGCGGGTCAGCGTCTCGGGCAGGCTGACCCCGCCGATTACCAGCGGGCTCTTGATTCCATGAAGCAGCTCAACCGCGCCGCCGCTGAAATCATGCAGGAGTTTTCGGTCCGCGCGGCAACCGACATCACCGGGTTCGGCCTGCTCGGCCATGCCCTCAATATTGCCAAGGCCAGCTCCGTTTCCGTGGAAATCGACACGGCTCAGCTCCCGTCCTTGCCGGGCGCCCTGGAATTGCTCGATGCGGGCTGTATCCCCGGCGCAAGTTTCCGCAATCTCAGTCACGTGGAGGAGTTTTGCGACTTTGCTCCCGAGCTCACCTACACCCGGAAGATGTTGACGCTCGATCCCCAGACTTCCGGCGGCATCCTGCTCTGCGCGCCCGCGGACCGGGCCGAAGCAATCCTGGCCGAGCTCCGGAAGCGCTGCTGCCCTGCGTCGGCAATTATTGGGAGGACCAAGCAGCTTGGCCGGAAGCACCTGATTGTCCTGTGACAGTGAATTGATTCTCAGACCAGAGGAATCTCCGCCATTGCCATTGCCGGGCGGAATGTTCTAGAATAATTCCATGAAAGTTCTCCTCCACATCTGTTGCGCCCCGTGCGCCATCTACCCGCTGGAAACCCTCCGCTCGTCCGGAACAGACGTTGACGGCTATTATTTTAACCACAATATCCATCCCTATCAGGAGTATCGGCGGCGTCTGGATACGGTGCGCGAATACGCCGCCCTCGTGCGGTTGAACCTGATATGCCATGATGAATACCGGTTGGAGGAGTTTCTGGCCGCGACCGCGGCCCGACCGGAAGAGCGCTGCCTCTACTGCTATGTCTCGCGCTTGGAGCGGGCCGCCCAAACCGCGGCCGAACTCGGCTACGAGTCTTTTACCAGTTCGCTGCTCTACAGTCGCTACCAGCAGCATGAAGTGATCCGCCGGGAAGGGGAGCTGGCCGCTGAACGGCATGGCGTGCGCTTCCTCTACCACGATTACCGGCCCGGCTGGCAGCAGGGGATTGCCCGGTCAAAGGAGCTGGGGCTCTACCGGCAGCAATACTGCGGCTGTATCTACAGTGAAAAGGATCGTTACCAGCCGAAACCGCTCCGCTCCGGGAAGGTGTCGCCATGAGCGGCATCGGTAAACTGCTGATCATCTCCGGCTGCCTGATGGCCGTCTTGGGCGTCGTTCTGCTGTTCTCCGACAAGCTTCCCTGGCTTGGCCGGCTTCCCGGTGATATTTCCTTCAAACGCGAAAATTTTTCCTTCTATTTCCCTCTGACCACCTGCATTTTGATCTCGCTCCTCCTCTCCCTGCTTTTTGCCTTGTTTCGAAAGTAGCCTTCCGGATGCGCAGACGCATTTCGGGCCGGAAGGGCCTGCTGTGGCAATAACGCAACGTTAGCTGTGGCTTTTACGCCACAGTGGTGTGTTTCCACACTGATCTTTTTCTTGCCTTGCTTGCGTAACATGCTGTATTTATTTAAGCCTGATCTGAGTTCACCTGCCCGCGAAGTTGGCCCGGTTGTTGCTATAAATGAAGAGAATACTGACTGAAACTTCAAAGGAGCCTCTTCATGGCCTTACAGCAAACGGTAAAAGACAAGGTAGTTTTCTCGGGCATCGGCCTTCATTCCGGAAAAGAAGTAACCATGACGGTTCGTCCCGCGGACGCCGGAACCGGCGTGATCTTTCACCGGATCGACCTTGATCCCGCGGTTTCCATCGAAGCAGTGGCGCAGAATGTGGTGAATACCCGTCTTTCCACGACCATCGGCAAGGGTGGGGCGGTGGTTTCCACCATCGAGCATCTGATGGCGGCTTTGACCGGTTGCGGTATCGATAATGTCCACGTGGATATCGACGGTCCCGAAGTTCCGATCATGGACGGCAGCGCCGCTCCCTTTGTGGAAGGGCTCCGCAAGGTCGGCACCAGCAGTCTGAACCTCCCGAAGAAATATCTCGTGGTGAAAAAACCGATTACCGTGGTCGACG
>JAJZQA010000020.1:863-15395 GCA_021810985.1 Deltaproteobacteria bacterium | reverse complement strand
CGCTAAGACACACTTTTTTCCGCGGGTTGTACTACGATAGCAGATTATGGAGTGGGAATCCAGCGGACATCCAGGCACTATCCGCGGAAAAAAGAATCTTACCAAAAAACCTAGTACAAGCGAGGCAGGAGAAAACTTCCGGACAGCACGGAAACGACGTCAGCGCATAAACTACTTACCCTTTTTCAGATCAATCAGAATGAGTTTAGCAACAGCCTTCAACGTTTCAAAAACACCCTCACCGGTCATGGCACAGGCTTCGAAATCAGGAACGTTCATCAGATTGAGCTCCCGGCGCATTTCCTCGACAGGAACAACATTGGCAAGATCACGCTTATTGTACTGGATTACGAAGGGAAGTTTCCCCAGTTCATAGCCCTGCTCCCTCAGGTTTAATTCGAGGTTGTCGAGGGATTCAAAATTGGCATCCATTCGCTCTTCCTGGGAGTCGGCAACAAAAACGACCCCATCAACACCCTTGAGAATAAGCTTGCGTGATGCATCATAGAAAACTTGACCCGGCACCGTGTACAGGTGGAATCGAGTTTTAAATCCCTTGATTTCACCCAAAGCAAGCGGCAGAAAGTCGAAAAAGAGCGTCCGCTCCGTTTCCGTGGCAAGACTGATCATCTTCCCTTTTGCATCGGGTGCAGTTTTTGTATAGACAAATTGAAGGTTAGTCGTCTTACCGCACAGACCAGGACCGTAGTAAACAATCTTGCAGTTGATCTCACGGGAGGCGTAGTTGATGAAAGACATCTGGCGTCACCTCTGATGATAAAGTACTTTTGAAAATGCAGCGTAAAATCTCTGTACGTCAACCAGACAGGTCAGCCTGCCGGTCAATGTTGCTAACTGAACAAATTATCGATATCGTCGTCGGTGATCTCGGCAAAAGGAAAATCACTCTCGCCGTTTTTTTCCCTCTCTTCAGCCCTTTTTGCCAGGCTGTCGAAAATCTGGGAAAGTTCTTCCGAAGCTTTTTTCACCCTGAGCCGGACCAGTCCCAAGGAAGAGCGGCTGTCAAAGAGCACCACCAGAATAACGCGACTTCCGACGATGGAGATATGCAGGTTATCCTTTTCCCCTTCGTGAAAGAGAATCGAAAACTCTTTTTCGCCAATCAGCTTCGCCAACCCGCCGGTTGCAGCGATGTTGCCTGCGGTGAGTGAGGCCAGGGACGTCGTGTCAAAACGTTCGGTTTCCCCCACTCCCGAGATCAACTGACCGTTTTTGTCCACCAGGAAAATCACCTTGGCGTTGGCTTCCCTCAGCAGTTTTTCCAAAATAATATTTAACTGCTTGAAGTCGTCATCATACATGACCATTTGCGCAGTCGACATTGCACACACCCCTCGTGCTGTACGAATTAATTGGGCAGCGGGTCATTTTATAACAAAACCGCCCAGACTTATCAAGGTTTTAAATTATCCTAACAAAACAGCGTAACGCCGAACGGCCCGGGGTCTCTTTCCCGGGCGGTCTCAGACCTGACAAAAAAATGCTCCGGAAAGCCGAGACCTTCCGGAGCAGGTAATACATATTGGTGAGACGTGTCGAGGCGTTATTTTTTCTTTTCGTCTGAATACATCATTTCCGCCATCTGCTGATAGAGGGCAAACCGGCGAGCAGTCCATTTGTTCGCCTGCTGGAAAAGTCGCTCGGCACCTTTCGGATTCACCTTCTTCAGCACGCGGTAACGATTCTCTCCGAGAGCATATTCCTCAAACGAGAGCGTCGGAGCCTTGCTGTCCAGCTGCAATGGATTCTTGCCTTCCGCGGCAAGCGCCGGATTATAGCGGAATAGTGGCCAGTGTCCGCACTCAACCGCCTTTTTCTGCTCCTCTATGCCACAGGTCATGTTGATCCCGTGGGCAATGCAGTGGGCATAGGCAAGGATGAGAGAGGGCCCGTCAAAGGCTTCTGCTTCGATAAACGCCTTGACGGCCTGGGCCGGATTGGCCAAGGAAATCGAGGCAACATACGCGGTGCCGTAAGTCATGGCAATCAGGCCGAGGTCCTTCTTCGGCATGGCCTTACCACCCGCTGCGAACTGGGCGACCGCCCCGAGTGGTGTGGCCTTTGATGCCTGACCGCCGGTATTGGAATAGACCTCGGTGTCAAGAACCAGAAGATTGATGTTTTTACCCGAAGCAATAACATGGTCCAGGCCGCCAAAACCGATATCATAGGCCCAACCGTCTCCGCCGAGGCTCCAAACCGACTTTTTCACCAGATAATCGGCAACGGAAAGGAAACGTTTCGCCAGAGGACCTTTACAGGAGGCAAGCTTCTCCTTCAGGATCGCAACTCGCTCACGCTGGGCCTCGATATCCGCCTGGCTGGATTGATCGGCGTCCTTGATGGCAACGAGGATATCTTTGATGTCAGCGGCGCCCGTACAATCGGACCCCATGACCTGAACCAGCATCTCGTGAGCCATCTGTGAAAGCTTGTCGACAGTCAACCGCATCCCGAGACCGAACTCGGCATTGTCTTCAAACAGGGAATTGGACCAAGCCGGGCCACGGCCATCAGCACGTTTCGTCCACGGTGTGGTTGGGAGGTTGCCGCCGTAAATGGAAGTACAGCCGGTAGCGTTGGCAATAAGAGCCCGGTCGCCGAAAAGCTGCGAGAGGAGCTTCACATAGGGCGTTTCTCCACAACCGGCGCAGGCGCCGGAAAATTCGAACAACGGCGTAATCAGCTGGCTGCCTTTCAAAGTATCGCGCTTGACGAGCGACGTATTGGTATCAGGAATAGTGAGGAAGAAATCCCAATTTTTCGCTTCCGTTTCTCTGATAGGAGCCTTGAAAGTCATATTTATCGCTTTGTGATCCGGATCCACCTTGCTTTTCGCCGGGCAATTCTGGACGCAGGCTCCGCAACCGGTACAATCTTCCGGCGCCACCTGGACGCTGCACGCCATCCCCTTGAAATCAGCACCACGGGCATCCACGGAAAGGAAGCTTTCCGGTGCGCCTTTCAGGAACGAGGGATCGTAGACCTTCATCCGGATGGAAGCATGGGGACAGACAAATGAGCAGATGGCGCATTGAATGCAGAGATCCTTGTCCCACCGGGGAATATCAACAGCGATATTTCTCTTTTCAAAGCAGGATGAGCCGGTCGGGAAAGTACCATCCGCGGGCATAGCCGACACCGGAAGCTGATCGCCGCGGCCGGAAATGATCTCCGCGGTAACATTCCTGAGGAATTCGGGGGCATCCGGGCTGATTGGCGACTTGATGGTAATCTTGCTGGTGGCCTTTTTCGGGACGGTGACTTCGAAGAGGTGCTCGAAGGTTGCGTCAACGGCCTGGTTGTTCATTGCGACAACCCGCTCGCCGGCCTTGCCATAGCTCTTCTTGATGGCATCCTTAATGGATTTAACAGCGGTTTCAATGGGAATTACGTTTGAAATCTTGAAGAAGGCGGTCTGCATGATGACATTGATGCGAGCCCCGAGACCCAATTCTTCCGCCAATTTCACCGCATTGATCACATAAAACTTGAGTTTTTTGTCAATAATCTGCTGCTGAACTTCGCGGGGAATGTTATCCCATACTTCATCCTTGTCGTACAGAGAGCAGAGCAGGAACGGAGCACCGTCCTTCGCCTTGGAGAGCATGTCGTACTTTTCCAGGAAGGTGAAGTTATGACAGGCAATAAAATCGGGCCGGGTAACAAGGTATGGCGCCCTGATAGGATTCTTGCCGAAACGGAGATGGGAAATAGTAACGGTACCGGCCTTTTTTGAGTCATAGACAAAGTAGGCCTGGACATTGTTGTCGGTTTTTTCGCCGATGATCTTGATGGAGTTCTTGTTGGCGCCCACCGTTCCGTCAGATCCGAGTCCGAAGAATACCGCGGAATAGATCCCGGAAGAGATATTGGTAAACGAGGGATCGTAGTCGATGCTCGTACCGCAGACATCATCATTAATACCGACGACAAAATGATTCTTCGGTGTTTCCTCGGCAAGATTATCAAAGATTCCCTTGACCATCGCAGGGGTAAATTCCTTGGAGCCAAGGGCATAACGTCCACCGACAATTTTCGGGTAGGAGTTGAACGGGGTGGTCTTTTCCTCCATCTTTTCGCCAATTGCGGTGCGAACGTCGAGGTAGAGCGGCTCGCCAAGGGAACCGGGTTCCTTGGTACGATCCATGACGGCAATCTTCTTAACGGTCGCCGGTAATGCGGCAACAAATGCATCGGCAGGGAACGGACGATAGAGCCGGACCTTCAATACGCCGACCTTTTCACCTCGGGAAACCAGGGTTTCCACGGTCTTGTGCACGGCATCTGCACCGGAACCCATGATGACGACGACACGATCAGCATCCGGCGCGCCGACATAATCAACCAATTTGTACTGGCGGCCAAGCTGCTTGGCAAATTTGTCCATTTCCTCCTGAACGATCTGCGGGGCATCCAGGTAATATTTATTGACCGTCTCCCGGCCCTGGAAATAGACGTCCGGATTCTGGGAGGAACCGCGCAACACCGGGTGATCAGGTGAAAGTGCGCGCTCACGATGTGCGGTGATCAAATCTTCGTCCAGCAGGGCCCGCATATCATCATAGGTCATTTCTTCCACTTTCTGGATTTCATGCGAGGTACGGAAACCGTCGAAGAAATGCAGAAACGGCACGCGCGAACGGAGTGTGGCTGCTTGGGAAATCAGGGCAAAGTCCATGACTTCCTGTACATTATTCGAGCAGAGCATTGCCCAGCCGGTTGACCGGCAAGCCATCACGTCCGAATGGTCGCCAAAGATCGAAAGCGCCTGGGCGGCAATGGCACGAGCGGAGACATGAAACACGGTTGAGGTCAACTCACCCGCGATCTTGAACATATTGGGGATCATCAGGAGCAGGCCCTGACTGGCCGTAAAGGTTGTGGTCAAAGCCCCGGCCTGAAGTGCGCCGTGAACAGCTCCGGCCGCTCCTCCCTCCGATTGCATTTCGGTTACCAAGGGCACGGTGCCCCAGATATTTTTTTCGCCCTTGGCACTCTTTTCATCGGAAATTTCACCCATCACGGAAGACGGTGTAATGGGGTAGATTGCGATTACTTCGTTAGTTGCATGGGCTACATAGGCTGCGGCGGTGTTCCCATCGATCGTAACCATTTTGCGTTTCATGCAAAACTCCTCCTTGAGTTGCTGTTCTGACCAAACTCGGGTCATTATTTGGGTCTCATGCGGCTGCTTGAGCCGTCAGAGCTCGTTGCGACCTTCCAAGGCTCTTTGAACCGTAGCGGCATCCACATATTCGAGGTCACCGCCAATGGGCATGCCATGGGCAAGTCGGGTAACTTTGATACCAGAAGATTTTATGAGTCCGCTCAGGTAGAGCGCCGTTGCTTCACCCTCAACGGTAAAGTTGGTTGCCAGGACGATTTCACGAATTTCCGAGCCTTCAAGTCGCTTCATAAGCTCGGCAATTTTCAGGTCTCCCGGCATCACGCCATTCAGTGGGGAAAGCGCGCCATGTAGAACGTGGTATCGCCCCCGGAAAGCACCGCTCCGCTCGACAGCCAGCAAATCCTGTGGCTCCTCCACCACGCAAAGCATCGAATCATCCCTGGTTCCGTTGCAGATGCAACAAGGGTCTTCTTCCGTAATGCCGAAGCAAACGGAACAAAATCTGACACTTCTGCTGACATCAAGAAGACTCTCGGCCAGGGACTCAGCCATCCGGGGCGATTTCAAAATATGAAATGCCAGCCGGAGGGCAGTTCGCTCCCCGACTCCGGGCAACTTCTTCAACTCTCCTATCAGCCTGGTCAGGGATTGCGAGAAATGTATCATAACGGCGATAAAAATATAACCTATTTTTTATGATAAGTAAAATGGGCTCGGGCACATTTTACAATAACTAAAAACCTACTGTTTTTGTGATGAATTTTGAAATATAACAATTTTCTACAAAGAGTAAAAGCATAAAATTTTCAGAAGCCGTGGATCAAAGTTATTCACTGTATTTCCGCTGCCGAAAACAAGAATGGCCCGAGAAGGCAGGACAATACAGCCAACCTCCGCGAGCCAGTCGGTGCTACATGTAGCGATAATCGATTCTTTCAGGCTTTTTTCTCAGAAAAGTCCCGGGATATTCATACCGCCGGTAATTTTTTCCATTTCGGCGGCCACTTCACTTTGAACTTTTTTGAGAGCCTCGTTAACCGCGGAAACTACCAGGTCCTGGAGCATTTCCACATCTTCCGGATCAACCGCCTCTTTACGAATCGACAACGACAAAACCTGGTTCTTACCATTCACGACAGCAGTTACAGCCCCCCCGCCGACAGAGACTTCGGCGGTTTTTTGGCTGGCCTCTTCCTGAAGGCGTGCCATTTTCTGTTGCATCTGCTGCGCCTGCTTCATTATTTGCGCTAAACCCTTGGACATTAGTCTATCTCCTCCTTTGCACCAGCATCGCGTTCCAGTGCAACTACTTCCGTAATTTCTGCTTCAAATATCTCGACAGCCGCCGTAACAAGCGGGTGTTTACGCGCTGCTTCTTCTAATTTTCGCTGCCGCCCGTCAGCTTCAAGGCTTTTTTTTTCCTGTACCGTTGAGGGAAGCCCCTTGTGTTCCCCATTGAGGGAAGTCAACCGGACAGCAGGTGTCGCCTTGCAGAATCGGGCCGCCAACTCAGTCAGCGAAGCCAGCGTCTCGGCATCCTGGAGACAGGAAAGATGAAAGGACCCAGCGGGGAAACCTATCTCAACATCTTTTGCGCTGAATTGCAACGGGCGCCCATGTTCCAGAATTTTGCCGAGGCTTATTTTCTCGCTGTTGACAAAGGCCACAAACCCCGGCCAACCCTCTTGACTGGGGGTGGGAGTGGAAGATGACGGATCAGCAGCAGGCGGAGTTTTCTCCGGCGTCTCCAAGGTACGAGTCGTAGCGGGAACCGTTGCTTGCGGGGCACGAGGCGCCACGGACGGAGACGCCAATTTTTGCCCGCCCCCTCCCTCCAGCGCCTTGAGCCGCTCGATGAGTTCATCGACAGGGACAACCGGAAGCAGCGTGCACATCTTCAGCAGGGCCATTTCCAGGATTAGGCGCGTAAAGCCGGAAAGGGACATCTCGGCCTCGGCCTTCAACAGTATGGACAAATATCTCTGCAGCTGGTCAAGGGTCCCGGCGGTGGCCTGTTCACGGATATCGGCCAGCTCTCCTTCAGCAAGATCAAGGAGTTCAGCAGGGTTAGCCAAAACCTTCAGCACGACAAAATTTCTGAAGTGATCGATCAACTCCTGGCAAAATGAGCGCATATTATAGCCGAAGGAATCGACCCGCGCCACAATATCGAGAGCAGCCTGGCAGTCCCGGGCAAAAACGGCTCGGGAGGTTTCCAGCAGCAGCCTGCGGTCCACAACACCAAGAAGAGCAATCACCTCATCATCTTCAACACCATTACCACAAAAGGCCAGGACCTGATCGAGGGTCGACAGAGAATCCCGCATGCTGCCGTCACCCTTGCGGGCAATGGCGGTCAGGGATGCTTCGCTGACGGCAACCTTTTCTTCAGCCACGATCGTCCGCAGTAGATCCACAATCTTTGGCAGCGGAATCCTCTTGAAATCGAACCGTTGACACCGGGAGAGAATAGTAATGGGGACCTTATGGGGTTCAGTGGTGGCAAAAATGAATTTTACGTGGGGAGGAGGCTCTTCCAGCGTCTTGAGAAGCGCATTGAAGGCGCTCGTGGAAAGCATGTGAACTTCGTCGATGATAAAAATCTTAAAACGGCAGCGAGACGGGAGATATTTTATGTTCTCTCTGAGCTCGCGAATGTCTTCGACACCGGTATTGGAGGCCCCGTCGATCTCGATAACATCCACGGAATTCCCGGAGGTTATTTCAAGGCAGGCAGGACAGGCATTGCAGGGTTCTTGAACCGGTCCATTTTCACACTGGAGTGCCTTGGCAAGAATGCGGGCAGCACTGGTCTTCCCAACGCCTCGTGCACCGGTAAAAAGAAACGCATGGGCAACCCGGCCAGACTCGATTGCATTCTGCAGCGTCCGGCAGACATGCTCCTGACCGATAAGGTCCTGGAACGTTTGTGGCCGCCATTTTCTCGCTAAGACAAGGTACGACAAAGCTGGTATCGCCTCACTGCGGACGGAATTGGAATACGCGGGAAAATTCGAAGGGCAAGGGTTGAGAGACACTTCAATCCGATACCCGCTTCATTCCCGACACCTTCCGCTGGCCCGCGCTCTTTCAGAAAGTCAGTGACGGTATACGTGCCGCATCTTCAAGCACGTGACGGGAACAAGAATGGCTGGGAAGTGGTCGGAGATTCTTACGGACACAACTGATAGCTGGGCTACCCCACGGCACACGGGGGCGGTTACTGCCGCTGCTTCCTTCCGGACCTGACGGAGTTCATAACCTTCCGTTGCGTGAGACCCAGCTATCAGCTGTGTCCGCAAAACACGAAACAGGCACTATCCCGACCAAGTGCCGATATTCGGCTCGACGGCCCTGCCATTCGGGATACTGCCTGTCTATCTGAAACTATCCATCTCATGCTTTAAAATATGGCGGAGAGAGAGGGATTTGAACCCTCGGTACGCTATTAACGCACACACGATTTCCAGTCGTGCTCCTTCAGCCGCTCGGACATCTCTCCGTGAACGGGAAATATATATGAATCATCCTCGCCTTGTAAAGATATTTTTTCGACAAACTGAGGTACACTATTTACCGGACCTTTTCGTACTTCTTTTATTTGCCTAATCGGTACAAAAGAATTATCTTAAAAAAAACTACTCCCCGGACGGAAAAGCAGCTCCGCACCCCAAGAAAGAGGTATTATCATGAGGAAATTCCTTCTCCCGCTGATAACAGTCGCACTTGTTGCTCTACCAGCACTTACGGCACGTGCCGCCGAAACTGAGACAATCAGTCCCCCAACGCCGGTCCTCACTGAAAAAAGCAGTTCTACGGAAACAAACCCACCCATGCTCGAAGTCAGCCCGGCACCCGTTTTGCCCCCAATAAAAGAGTCGAGCGTTAAAATTGGCGTCATCGACATGGCAAAGATTGCCGGTGACTCAGCCTCCGGAAAAGCCGCCTATGCCAAGGTCAAGGCAAAAATGGAGAAATTGCAGAAACAAATCAAGTCGAAAGAGAATCAACTGAAGAAACAAAAAGCCGACATTGAGGCGCAGATGCCCTCTCTCGCCCCGATCCAGCGTTCGGCCAAGGCGAAAGAGTTCCAAAAAAAGCTGGAGAGTTTCCAGAGCTTCATTCAAAAAGCCGAAAAAGATGTTCGCGCAACAGAAGCTGAACTGCTGAAAAATCTCTACGAGTCAGTAGCAAAGTCAGCTGCCGACTACGGCAAGGCAAACGGATTTGCCGCCATCGTAATGAACAAGGAACTCCTCTTCGCCGGAAGCAGTGTTGCTATTGAGGACCTCACCGCGGAAATAATCAAACTGATCGATGGCAGCGGAAAGAAATAGAACCTACGCACATGACCACCCGGCCGCCTGCCAGCGAATACGGCAAAAGCTGCTGTAATCGCCGACATCCGCATCGGCGTCAACTATCGCAAACCGATTCGGTGGAGCAGGAGGCCCAGAATTTTATTCAGGGGATTTGTCCGGGGAAGAAACGGGATGACGGGAGACTTGCGATTGCCGAATTGAGTGAGTAGCGCAATGAGTTCGGTGCTTCCTCCCTGGGCCATTCCGTCACGAAGGGTGCGCAGCGCCTCCGCTTTCTTTCCGGAAAGCAGCAGAATTTTTCCAAGATTCACATAATGTTCGGGGTTGCCCGGCTCTTGCTCCAGAGAAATCATACAGAGCTCGGTACCCCGGGAAACCTGCCCCCGCTCCTTCGCAACGCAGTAGCCAAGATACGAATACCAGCGCATATCGTCGTTGCAAGACAAAGCCTTCTCGATGCCAGCCAGTCCCGCGACGGTATTATCCATGGCGATAGCTCTTCGCGCTCGCTCGAATTCGAGGACACCCTCCTCAACCGCCTGTGGCTTCATAAACCCTCCAGCAGCAAATGTCTTTTTTCCTGGGACTCACCGGGAGCCGTCAGAGCCATTCAGCGGAAACCAGACTGCCCGCGCTCAGCTACTGCCCCGGGGACATCGGCTGGACAAGTGTAGGGGAAGCAACTGGAGAGGTCAAGAACAAACCCGCCTGTCACTTGTCTGTCCTTTTCCGCAGGCAATACGCCCGTAATCTATTGACAACCGTCCGGATCGAACTACGCTTTGAACAGGAGGTTACCACATGGGCAAACATCTGGTCCTAATCGGTGGCGGACACGCCCATATGACAGCACTACTGAACATCGATCAGCTGACGTCACGGGGACATCAGGTTACCCTGGTCAGCCCGTCTCCCAATCACTATTATTCCGGCATGGGGCCCGGCTTGCTCGGAGGTTTTTATGCCCCGTCCCAGGTGCGCTTTCATGTCGGCACAATGGCGGAAGAGCGTGGAGCAAAATTCGTCCAGGACACCGCTGTCAAGGTTGATCCCCGGGGGAAAACCATTCACCTCAAATCAGGCCGAAGTATCTCGTATGATGTTGCTTCTTTTAACACCGGAAGTGATGTTCAACTAACACCACTCGTTAACGGCACAGACAATGTCATTCCGGTAAAACCGGTTCTGAATCTCTACAAAGCCAGAACGACACTGCTTCAAGAAGTCGAGAGCCGTGATCTTGAACTGATCGTGATCGGCGGTGGACCGGCTGGTGTGGAAATCTCGGCAAATCTCTGGCGGCTACTCCGCGGAAAACCGCACCAGACCACCATTACCCTTGTGGCGGGAGGTGAACTGCTCCGGAACACCCCCGAACGAGTCCGCACTCTGGCACGCAAATCTCTTCTTGATAAAAGAATCCGGCTGCTAACAGGCGGGCGGGCAGAGAAAATTGAAAATGGAATCGTCACCCTCTCGGACCGAAGTTGCTTGGATTATGACTTCGCCTTTTTGGCTACGGGCATAACTCCTTCGGCACTTTTCAGAGACTCCGCGCTACCAATTGGTGCCGACGGCGGCCTGCTGGTGAACAATTTTCTCCAATGCACGGAGTTTCCCGATCTTTTCGGTGGTGGTGACTGCATCTCCCACAAAGATTGCCCATTGGCCAAGGTTGGCGTCTATGCCGTCCGCCAGAATCCGGTACTTTTTCACAACCTGGCGGCCAAGCTGGAAGATACACCGCTGCGACCTTTTGATCCCGGCCCACCCTATATGCTGATTCTCAACATGGGTGACTCACGGGGAATCCTCTGGAAGAGATCATTAACCCTAAACGGCAGGCTTTCCTTTCTCCTGAAAGATTACATCGACCGTCGTTTTATGAAAAAATACCAGGTCTCGGGAGAGCTGACGGATCCATCCCCAGAAGCATGAACAGGGTGAAAGGAGTCAGGTGTGGCAATCACGGACTATTTCCGAAAAATAGCATCTCGCTCTGCTGACGAAGTCAGAAAAATAATCGACACACTGGACCCTGACCAAATCTCTATTGTTGACGTACGACAGCCGGAAGAATACCAGCAGGGGCACCTGCCGGGAGCGAAACTCATTCCACTTGATGACCTGCCCGATCAGCTGGAGAAATTGGACCCGGGCAAACAGACCATTGTCTACTGCACCGCAGGGGTACGAAGCCGGGCAGGAGCCGCTATTTTGGTGCGGGCGGGATTCACGGAAGTCTACAGTATGCAAGGCGGCATCCGCGCTTGGAAAGGGCTTGTCGCCGAAGAGCTTCCCGAGGTCGGTAAGACCTGGTTCCTTTCGGCCAAAGGCTCGGATGAGCTCATCGGGCTTGCTTGGCTGCTTGAAGACGGGATGCGTTCATTTTACCTGGAAATTGCCAAAGGACTTGACAAGAGCGAAGAGGCACAGCTTTTCATGGAACTCGCAGGGGCCGAGCTTCATCATAAAAATGCGCTGCAGAAACTCTATCAACAACAGAGCGGCAAGGATCCAGGAGTAAATTTCCCGGCGGATTTTCTCAGTAATAAGCCGCAAGAGAAGCATCTGGAAGGCGGGGTACTATTGAGCGAGGCATTTTCCTGGGCCAGCAAAAAAAATGCTGAAGATATCCTCGAATTTGCCATGGCTCTCGAAGTAGGTTCATACGACCGTTATCTCTCGCTCCGTGAATATTTCAAAGATGAAAGCTCCCGCGAGGTATTCGGGTTGTTGGCAGCCGAAGAAAAAGCCCATCTCAAGAGACTGACCAGCCTCTTTCAAAAAAGCATGAGAGACACGAGAGGAGACTAGAGATATTTATACCAGACATTCATGCTCTCAAGCCTGCCGGAAATATTGGTATTATTGGTCAAGGTGCCACCATAGCGGTAGCCGTTACGGGCAAAAGTAATATTCATGCCGAATGAGCAGGCTCGGGCAATGGTGAAGAGTGAGCGGATTCCCCGACCTTTGACGGCTTCCTCCATTTCCCGAAGTAAACGCAGGGCAAACCCATTCCCGCGAAAGGCTGGAAGAGTAGCAAAATCGGTCATTTCGGCTGATGCGGAGCCGCTATCCATCTCGGCCGAAGAAAGGGCCGCGATTGTGTTGCCCTGCCAAACCCCGAAGAACAGCGTTGCCTCCTTCATGGCGGCACGGAGAAAGGCAGGATCGTGAATTGGAAAGGGGTAGCTGGCAAATACCTCACGATAGACTTTCGCCATCTCTTCCCCATCATCTTCCGAAGCGGTACGCACGGCAAAATCAGCCGGGAGAAGACCGGGAGTTGAAACAACGGCAGTCGTCCGGGCTGCGTGGAGCACCTCGTTAATCAATTGGGGCTCCTGTTCCCGGGCCCGAGAATCGGTAAAGTATTTCCCCATAAAACAGACGTCTGCTCCACCGGGATAGAAACCCGGAATGCAGGCCTCCTCAGCATAGCCTCCGGCAACAAAACGTTCCTTCGCCCAGGAGGGAATCTTGGCGAATATTTTTGAATACCCGCGAGAAGTCACCAGCAGATCAAGACGCCGGACAATCTCTTCACTATCCTCCTCATGCAGTTTCATCAGGTATGCTCTGTCATTAAATGTCCCATGGTGCAAGAGAGACCGGCCGATGGTCTCAAGTGAATCATGCATTGTTCCTCCTTTTCATGCGGTCATTGTCCTCCGGGGTTAGTGAGATAGTGTCGTCATGGTCCGCCAGGAGACGCATGATGCCGATACCTTCATATTCTTCCGCTCCATCAAGGTTCAGGTGCAGTTTACAGTCAGCACAATTTCGATCACAAAACACCGGCTCGTAACTATCCGGTTCCTGATAACTGGTTATCACTCCTTCATAATTTCTCAACACGACCTTGTTTGTTGCCAGGGTAATGAGATAGTTCGGCATCACGGGAATCTTTCCGCCTCCTCCCGGGGCATCGATAACATAGGTGGGAACCGCGAAGCCACTGGTATGACCGATCAGACTTTCCATAATTTCCATGCCCTTACCGACTGTAGTCCGGAAGTGTGACAACCCCTCGGAGAGATCGCACTGGTAGAGATAGTACGGCCGCACCCTGTTTTCCACCAGTTTCTGGACCAGTGCCTTGATAATATGCGGGCAGTCGTTGATTCCGGCCAGCAAAACCGTCTGGTTCCCCAGGGGAATTCCAGCGTTAGCCAGTTTCGCCAGGGATTCCTTGGCCGATGGCGTTATCTCGCGAGGATGATTGAAATGGGTATTGATCCAGATCGGGTGATGTTTTTTGAAGACCTCAATCAGAGAATCGGTAATGCGGTACGGCAAAACAACCGGCATCCGCGTGCCTATCCTGACCACTTGCACATGGGGTATCGTGCGTAACTCGGTCAAAATCCAGTCGAGATATTCATCGGAAAGCATGAGCGGATCTCCCCCGGAAAGTAGCACATCACGAATCACCGGGGTCTGACGGATATAATCCAGGCCCTTGTTGATCTCCTCGCGGTCAGGAATGGAATCTACATCACCCACCTTGCGTTTCCGGGTGCAGTGACGGCAATACATTGAACAGACGTTACTGATATGAAAAAGAACCCTGTCTGGATAGCGGTGGGTTATCCCGGGTGCGGGACTGTCAGCTTCCTCGTGAAGCGGATCCGCATGGTCGCACTGACTGACCACAAGTTCCGATGGTGACGGAAATGACTGCCTGAAAATTGGATCAGTAGCATAGTTGTTTTTATCAATGAGAGAGAGGTAGTATGGTGTTATTGACAGTGGAAATTTTCGCAAAGTTTCTTCAACATCATTGATTTCGTCTTCAGTGAATGTAACACCAAGCAGATGCTCAAAGGTTTTAACGTCTCTGACTGAATGTCTGATCTGCCACTTCCAATCACGCCAGCTTGAAATTTGATAATTATCGCCTATTTTATTTGCAATTTCTTTCTGTTCGCTGGTATAAATATTCATCAGATCTCCTTTTTCAGTACATATTTTAACGCTCACATATTTCAACGGAGTGCTCAGTATAAAGATTTTGAAGCAATCTGTCAAATTACAGAGCCAATCAAGGCT
>JAJZQA010000020.1:0-853 GCA_021810985.1 Deltaproteobacteria bacterium | reverse complement strand
CAACCTTATTTAACCAGTAAATTCAGTTGATTATGCATCATTTACCGATCGGATATGCAATATCAGCAGAAGACAATCCAATGTCGCATCACCGCGGCAGTTTCTGGTATCTGAAACGATTGATTATACAAAGAGAACTATATGAAAATTCTCACGGGAAATCAGATGACCGGTAGAAACAACTTCAAAGTGCACCGCACAAGCAAGCCCGAGGATTGACCCAGCGAGGGCGGAAAAGAACCGTTTCGGGATGAAAACCAATTCGCCGCCGTTACCCCGAATTACCGATACACCTGAACTGCCGTAAGTCTCACCGCGGAGAGGAAACAAGGTCTCATGTCTGAATTTTTACGTGCAACAACATTACTCTTTATGCTTTTGAACCCTTTTCTGTTGGTCGTATACCTGATGGACGTTTTCGACAAACTCCCCACCGCTACCTTCCGCAAGGTTGTTCTCCGGGCCGGCATCATCAGCATCAGCGTTTTTTCCGTTGCCGCCCTGCTTGGCGATGTTCTGTTCAAGGACGTATTGCAGGCCGAGTTCGCTTCTTTTCAGGTCTTTGGTGGAATTGTTTTTCTCCTCATCGGCATCCGCTTCGTCTTCCAGGGCAACTCGGCAATCGAAGGATTGCGGGGAGAATCACGTCACATGGCCGGGTCAATAGCCATGCCGATCATGATCGGTCCGGGAACCATCGGCGGCAGCATTCTGGTGGGTAAGCGCCTTAACCATTTCGAAGCGATTTTATCAATACTGCTGGCTGTTCTGGCAAGCGTTGCCATCATGATCGCCTTGAAACATCTTCACGATTATGTCAAATCGCGCAATGAAGCACTCGTTCAACGGTATA
>JAJZQA010000367.1 GCA_021810985.1 Deltaproteobacteria bacterium | reverse complement strand
AGCGCTGCGGAACGTGAAATAACTTTACCTCCATACAACTCCTCGGCTCGATATGCTATATGGATTTCAACGGGCAGATAATTCAGCAAAATGTCTGGATCTGTCGACTCAAGCGCCCAGTCAAGGTACACGGCATTATTCACATGTCGATTCTGGTCAAGATCTCCCATTCTCACCTGGAAAGGGAGTTCTCTCTCATAGTTTTCTCTTTTTGGAAACGTAATGAAATCGTCAGGAAAAGACCGGCTGGCATGGACGGGAAAATCTTGAACCGCGGTTTTGATACGAACGGGACGTCGCGACTCCAAGCTCACTATCAACCAGGAACTGCTGGCAACGGCAAGAAGCCTTTCGTGTGAGTCGATGAGTTCAAAATCACGCAATGCATAATACCCTTCAACAGCAGAGCGCCAGGTTCTGACAAGGAGTTCTTCTCTTTCGCAGGGATAGCGATACACCCGAATTTGGTAACGGGAAAGCATCCAGGTAAGTCTATCCCGCAGGAGGTCAGCAACGGAAAATCCGAGTGAAGCCGCATGGGAAGAGGCAGCATCCTGAAAATAGTTCACGAGGCTTACGGGTTTCAATCTTCCCAAAAAATCGGTTTCATAGGAGCGAACCCGATATTTCGCCGTGAAGACGCTCTTCATTGTGTTGTTTCCCGTCAGTAAGTTCGTTAACAGTGCGACGGGGCACCAGCGGCACCCCGTCTCCCGACTCATGGGAGCCTGCAAGACCTACCATGAGGCTCCTATTCTTCGTCCCTTTTCAGTCCCAGCAAATCCCATAAGGGCTCGAATTCAAACTCCTCGCCTCCAAATAATTTCACATGGTGAGCATTCTGATTTTCAAAGTTTTTGAGAAGTTCAACAACGGACCTTCGACCGGCAGCAGTTTTAAGAGCAGTGCGTGGAGAGCGGTTCCCAAGAATTGCGAGCGGTTCATCCACCCACGTATTGAGTGAATCAGACGACAGTTCTACCTGCTGGTCAGTAACAGCAGCTTCCGTTGTCTCCGTGGAATGCGCGGTCACGAGGCTTCTCAGCCACTCGGTAGTAATCAGAGAGCAACAAATGTCACGAACTTCCGCGGAGCAGGGCTCGAGGCCTTTCACCTTGCGGAGAACCTTTGCCTTACAAGCGTTTGCCGTCTCACGCAGAAAGGGATACACCGCACCGGAAAGTTTATACCCTTCGCCATTCTGAACGAGTCGCGCACCAAAGATATCCCAAAGGACAAGCCCACGAGACAGTTTGCTTTCAGCAACCCAGACCTCCGATGACTCACTGGACAATATATCCTTCAACAGTAGACCTGCCCCAGGTTTAAGCTGACGCACTTCAAATAAACTGAGCGATCGATCTCCTAAAGATGAAAGCCAGGAACGCCCCGCGTCGCTGAATACGGAACCACTCTCTCCCAGAAGAAGTTCCCGCACCGGCTTATTTTCATCTTCAACAGCAATTTTTGCATCCGTCAGCAACCATTCACCGATATTGATCGACAATAAGTCCTTCTTTTCAGCTGGCAGTTCGTCTAACGCCTGTTTTTCAGCTTTCTTCAAGCCGGTGTAGTAACCGGTCTGAATGGCCGTCCGAACACCATCAGGGTATTGGCCGCCCAGCCAGTCAAGGGCACTCTTTGCCACCGTCGATTCATCACGAAGACGAGTCGCTTTTCCCTGCTCTTTTGCAAGACAACATTTTTTGTACTTTTTTCCACTGCCGCAAGGGCACGGTTCATTTCTCCCGATCTTTTGCACTGAAAACTTTCTCCTTACATAAAAAATCTTTGGGCAAAGCCCGCAACATTACACATAAACAAATTCCGGTCAATCTCGCTTAAAATGTAGAATACTCAATATTCCATTCAATCCCGGCGATGGGATCGGACAATTTCTGCTCCGGCGGAGATGTAACGTATCATATGTACCAAGAACACCGCGAGTTTGCTATAAAAAAGTCTCCGGCCAATTAAATGAAGCTTGCGGACGCAGCTATATCGGACAACAAATAACGTGATTCGCGGCACTCGAAGTTCGGTATTATGCCATAACAAAAGTGGGGAATAAATATCAGATTTTCAAAAAAAGTGCATCCACAATAGCAAGTCGCTCGGTCGGAGGCGGGCTCCCGTCAAAGTATCGGGATACGAAAAGCGCATTTATTGCTACAAGGGTATTGTTCAGCGTATCCAGATCGATAATCAGGTTTCCCTGGATAGTATCTACACGGGTAAAATTCCTCGGACAAAAATCAACGCTCTGCGTAGTATCACTGCGAGTAAGAATTGGTAAACCGTGTGTTCTACAGATGATCGGACGGGCGGCATAGACTGCGCAAGCCCCATCCAAGAGCAAGGGGCAGACATCTTGATCAGCGAGCGTTTCCGCCTTACTCCGCAATAAAGCAGCTTGTTTCTCCGGCAGATTGGCTACATAACAAGCCAGATTAACAGCTTCCACCCAAAATACCGAAAAATGCCGGCAGCATGAATCACAGCCTTTGTGGCAACTGATACTATCCGCACATTGAGTCAACACCTCACTGCATAGGGAATCAATTTTGCCAACGAGATTATGATAATTTTGCAATAAATTGTTGATATTTTTCACAGGACAGGATCCCCAGAGTTCCAAAAAAAATAGTTGTCTGTAACCGCTCCTAACAGCCTGCTAATTTTCATAATCGACAGTTACTGAAGACTGCACAACTTTTTTTACAAACGGAACGACCGTTTCCGCATGATAAGGATGAATCTGATATGCCTGCAGATCACCTAGGTATGCAAAGCG
>JAJZQA010000366.1 GCA_021810985.1 Deltaproteobacteria bacterium | reverse complement strand
AAGTGTTGTTTTTCGACACTTTCCGGTATGACTGCATCAGGTTTTGAACGCATCCACTATTTAACCGGCAAAAGGAGATAACCATGAATATTGAACAAAGAAAATCGGTCATCCATGAAAAACTTGAATCAATGGGAGAAACAATTACTTCCTGGTCCAAGAAAAACAAGCTGGATCACCGGCTGGTGATTGATCTGATTGATGGCAAATTCCATGGCACCCGAGGCGTTACCTTGAAGACCAGGATGCACCTGGAAGAATTCTTCGGCAATATATTCTGACTTCCACCCAGAAATCATTGCGATGGTGGCAGCTTGTGTATTAAGGTTCCGGTATGACAATTTATACAGTTCAATAACTGCCAGAAAGGAACGAGCAGCCATGCCGATACTTCGCCAGATTGCCCAACTCGGTCATCCGGTCTTGAGGCAGAAAGCCTTGGAGGTAACCGACCCTGGCCTTCCATTGATACAGTCACTGATCGACGACATGCTGGTAACGGTCGTCGAAGCCAATGGCGTCGGACTTGCGGCCCCGCAGGTCTACGAACCGCTCCGCATCTTCATCATCGCTTCCCGGCCCAACAGCCGTTATCCAAAAGCTCCGGTCATGGAACCGGCGGCCCTGCTGAATCCAGAAATAATCTGGGCATCGGATGAGAAAGTAAAAGCCTGGGAAGGTTGCCTGAGCATTCCGGGATTTCGGGGCTTCGTCCCGAGAAGCACAAAGATCGGGGTCAAATATCTGACGCGGTCGGGAGCACTCAGGGAGGAGGAATTTAACGGCTTCCTCGCACGGATTTTCCAGCACGAATTTGATCATCTCAACGCTACGGTTTTTCTCGATCGCGTTGAAAGCACTCAAGAACTGATCTGCGAAAAGGAATATCTGCGGATGTTTAATTCCGCCGACTGACACCTGAAAATCAATTTCCCCGAACATCCTACTCCGCCACTGCCCCAATCAAAAAAGGCCCCAACTGTTGCTGGCGGGGCCTTTTTACTATTCTCCTGACGATTCTTCATAATGCAACTAATGAAACCCCTTATCACAACGCAATCGAAAGACAGTTGCAACTACCGGGCAGGTGTGGAGGACTTGCGAATACGCATATAACACTCAAGTATTTGCCGCTTATGACGAAACGAATACATGATAATTATAAGTTTATCGCAAATATCACCACAATTTTGTGAGAGACACAGGTTTACTACTATGGATGCAATCGACTACCAGATAATCCGCCAGCTGTTCGATGACTACCTGCGTATGTATTCATCCCGCGATGATCGTCTTACTGCCTGTTTCAGCGAAAACTTTTCCGGATTCACCGGCGGCGGTGATTTTCTGGTCAAAGACAGGGAGGAATGGGTCTCAATCACACGCCAGGACTTTGCCCAAGTACAAGACCCGCTCCGCATCGAGCTCAAGGACCTTGTCATCCAGTCCCTGAGTGAGACGATTGCCGTAACCACGGGCTTCTTCACCATTCACCTGCCGATCAAAGACCACATACTGTCGCGCGAGACAGCGCGACTGGTACTGATATTCCGCCACGAATCCACGGGCTGGAAAATAACTCATAGCAGTATTTCCATCCCCTACTACCTTGTGCGTGAAGGCGAAGTCTATCCGATGAAAGAACTGGTGGACCGCAATCAGTACCTGGAAAAGCTGGTTGACGAACGGACAACGCAGCTCTCAGAAGCAAATGTCAAACTTCAGAAGACAAATGAAGAACTGGCAAGGTTGATTACAGAACTTCAGCAGACGGAGGAGACACTCCGGGAGAGAGAAACTCACTACCGTTTGCTGACGGAGAATGCCTCTGATGTGGTCTGGAAGGTTGACGACGAATATCGCTTTACCTATATCAGTCCGGCTGACGAGCGCTTGCGCGGCTACCGGGCCGACGAAGTAATCGGACACCATGTATTTGAATTGTTTGACGAAGAAGGGATTGCAACACTCAGGAAGTTGGCCCGGCAGAGACAGGAGGCCGATCAACGCGGCATCAGGTCGGGAGTGGCAACCTTCGAAGCGCGACACCGCTGTAAAGACGGCCGCTGGATTTGGGGTGAAGTAAGCTCCACGCCGGAGCGCAATGCGGACGGTACTGTCACCGGCTTTTATGGCATAACCAGGGAAATAACCGAACGCAAGGAACACGAAAAAGAGTTGCTGAAAATTGAAAAGCTTGAATCCCTCGGCGCCCTGGCCGGCGGAATCGCCCACGATTTCAACAACATCCTGACAGGAATCATGGGGAACATCTCCTTTGCCCAGATGTTCCTGGATGACAGCCACAAAGCCTCTAAACCACTTGCTGAAGCCGAGCGGGCTTCGGTTCGCGCCGGAGAACTCGCCCATCAACTCCTGACCTTTGCTCGCGGAGGCGAACCGGTTAAAAAGCTGGTATCACTCAATCAGCTAGTCAATGAAACAGTATCGTTTGTTCTGCGTGGATCAAACGTAAAGGGCTGCATTGAAATCCCAGCCTCAATCCACGCCATTGAAGCGGATGAAGGGCAAATGAACCAGGTATTTCACAATATCATCATCAACGCCACTCAAGCGATGCCGGAAGGCGGAACGTTGACCGTCACCGCCCGAAACGAAACGCTGCCAGACGGGAATCCGATTAACCTTCCGGGCGGCAGGTATGTCAGGCTCTCTTTCACCGACCAAGGCAGCGGAATTCCGGAAGACAACCTGAAAAAAATCTTTGACCCTTACTTCACGACCAAGTCGTCAGGAAAAGGTCTCGGGCTCGCTTCGGTCCATTCGATCATAACCA
>JAJZQA010000019.1 GCA_021810985.1 Deltaproteobacteria bacterium | reverse complement strand
TCATTTGAGCGGGGCTTCTTTTTTACCAGCGTGCATCTTCTGGGCATTTATACTACGTATAACTACTGTCGATTTTTCCATGTAACGTCCGTCGGGACATCGCTGCCCTCAGTGGATTATTCCAAAACAAAGTCAGCTCTTCCGCGCCTTGGGATGAGCCTTGTCATAGACCTCCATAATGCGATCGATGCTAACGTGCGTATACTTCTGTGTGGTGGAGAGAGAGGAATGACCGAGAAGTTCCTGGATGGAACGCAGGTCGGCGCCACCCTCGAGGAGATGGGTGGCAAAGGTATGGCGGAGGGTGTGAGGGGAAATTTTCTTCATGGCGGCAATGTAGAGGATGTATTTATCAACGATACGGCCGACACTGCGGCTGGTGAGGCGTCCGCCGCGCGCATTAATCAGCAGGGGTGCATCATAGGAGGGATTCTTTCTCGCCGCCAGATAATTTCCGATGGCGGAGCGGGCATGGCTGCCGAGCGGGACGATCCGTTCTTTGCCACCTTTTCCGAGAACCCGGACGAGACCTTCGTCGAGATCCACCCCGCCGACATCCAGGCCGGTCAACTCGCTGACCCGCAGTCCGCTGGAATACAGCGCCTCCAGTATTGCCCGGTCACGCAGGGCCAGCAGATCGGTGCCGGCCGGAGCCGTGACCAGGGAGGTGACTTCGTCGATATCCAGGTGATACGGGACCTTTTTCTCCTTCTTTGGCGTACTCACGAGCTCCGCGGGGTTCTTGCGGACCGCCCCCTCCCTCATGAGATATTTAAAGAAAGAACGGATCGCCGCAAGCTTGCGGCCCAGGGTACTTTTGGCGTGATCGATTGTCAGACGTGCCAGATAGCGACGAATCAGCAGATGACTGACCGCTTCGAGCGCAAAGGATGGCCCCAGCTCCTTGGCAACAAATTCGCGAAACATCTCCAGGTCGGTTCGATAGGCGTCGAGAGTATGGACAGAAACATTCCGCTCGACACTCAGATAACGGCAAAACCCATCTATCTCTTTTTTCATTGAGCTACCAACCGTTGTAATGAATGCGTCCGGCATCGAAACGATTCGCCGGCGGCTTTTCTTCGGCCGGGTAGCCGAGCGGAATGAGAGCAAAAGGCACAACATTCTCTGGAATGTGCAACAAGGTCCGCAGCGCCCGAACCCGCTCCTCTCGGGGATAGATTCCCACCCAGACGGCACCAAGTCCTTTGTCCTGCACCGCAATCAGGATATTTTCCGTGGCGGCGGCACAGTCCTGAACCCAATAGCCCCGGTGCAGGTCCCGATCAAGATCGCCGCAAACCAGTATTGCCACCGGCGCCTCCCCAACCATGGCGGCGTAGGGATGAAATTTAGGAATTTCGTCCAGCACGCTCCGCTGATCGATGATCACGAACTGCCAGGGCTGTTCGTTTCCCGCCGACGGCGCACACATGGCAACTTCCAGCAACTCGATCAGGATCTGCTGGGGCACCGGCTGATCCGTATACCTGCGAATGCTTCTGCGATTGAGTAGTGCCTTCATTATCCCGCACCCCTTTTTTATAGCTCTGTTTCTTCATGTTATTCAAGACGTAAAAGGGCACAATACACCAACCGGCGCCTTCTTGCTACGACTCACTGCCCCACCCCAACCTGCCAGAGGCCGCTCTCCGCTCGAAGAGCAGGCACATACATGGGCCAAACCGCGGCCGGAAGGGCTAGAACGTTGCCGGTCAATTCTGGGTAGATCACATAGCGGAATTCATGTCTGCCGGCGGGAAGGACGTCGAGGAAAAAGGCCATTCTCTCGTCATGCCGCTCCTGGTGAGTGTACCAGTCCCAGTAGGAAGAGTAGGAGGCAAAACGCGTATCAGTGCGGGTTTCACGGACCTCGAAACCGGCCGGCAGCCGGTCCTCGATGATGACGAAGTTCATATCCTCCTTGTTGTCCACGGTCAGACGCACCTCCACGTCATCGTCCGGGGCAAGTTTTTCTCCCGGTTGGAGCGGCTGATACTCCATGCGCCATGCCCCGCGGTTCTGGCGCGGAGCGAGACGGTAGATCCTGCGTTCGATGGCCAGCCCCTGGGCCTGGCCAGCAGCTTCCGGTGGAACGAAGTATCCCAGTCGCGCGGAAAGATAGAGGACTCCTTCGCTCCCCTCCCGCTCAAGCCGCAGCCGGTTCTCGCCCCGCTGCAGTGCCGTCATCGGGATGGAAAGAGCTGATTTCCCCTGGATCAAACGGCCATTTTCCACCACATAGCGCTCCAGCGCCCTGCCATTCAGGGAAAGCCGGGCGGTATAGGAGGCATCAAGCTCGCCGGTTGCAACCGCATAGCCGGCAAGTGCCGTGACCACGGTCGCTGTCCCCCGGGTCGTGTTCCACCAGCGCCCGGAACGTTTCCGCACCAGAAATTCGGCAAGGGCTGAAACCAGGGGATCGTGCGGGTCAAGCGCCAACTGGCTTTCCAGGAGCAGAGCCGTGGTTTCCACCGCCGAACCTGACCAGCGCCACGAGTACCACCAGGAATAGGCATCTTCGTCCTGCAGCCAGGCAGCGGAGCCTTCTTTCCTCAGGCCTTTTTTCAGTTCAGTGAGGAGCGCCGCGGCCCGGTCTTTTTCCGACCTGTTCAGCAACGCCTCCAGATACTGCACCCGCTGGGATGGCCGCAGCTGGTGCCAGCCGGTCTCGATCCGTTTCTCCACGACAACGCTGTTCCGGCCGGCAAGGTTGAAGGCCCGGTAAAGAGCCGGCAACTCGTCGAGCGATCCCTTTTCAATCCGGTCCGCCAGGAACTGCAGACCACGGTCGTAGCTTTCATTGCGAACCGGGACTCCTGCCTTGCGCGCCAAGGCGAGACCGTACAGGACATGGGCGGTCAGGTAGGGATCAGTGGCATCCTCCTTCCACCAGCCCCAGCCGCCATCTTCATGCTGGAAATCGTAAAGCCGCCGCAATCCTTCGTCGAGAACCTGTTCGAGCTTTTCCGCGACCTCCGCCGACAACAAAAACCGTGTCGAACCGAGCAGTTTTTTCACCTGAACGGCCGGCAGAAAGCGCGACATGGTCTGTTCCACGCAGCCGTACGGGAAGTCGATCAATTCCTGTAGACTCTCATTGAGACTGGCCGTAAGGGTCGGGGCCACGGAAAGATCAAGGACCGCCCCCTCACCCATGGCCGATTCAGGCAAGGTGACAACAGTTTCCCCCTCGCTGCCGCGCAGCACGATGTTCCCTTGAGACACCCGTTTCATGCCCCGCGTGATGACCGGAATCGTCAACTCCATGGCGTCACCGCGATCACCCGCCAGGGCCCGCAGCCGGAGCAGCGCCTCACCCGATGTTTCCGCCATGACGGACATATCCCGCCGCAGTGTTCCCGCCGGGCTTACTGTCCCGGCAAAGCGGTTTTCGCCCAGCAGCGAAAGTCCCTTGGTCTCGAAGATGCCGCTGACGCTCCGCTGGCTGTCGGTCATGTTGGTGATGATGCCGGGAATATTCATCCGGTCCCCCACCGTCAGGAAACGGGGCGGCTGCAAGCGGGCCATGACGTCCAGACGGGCAATAAAGCTGTGGCGTCCGGTCCCGAATTCGCTCCGGTCGTTGAAGCCGACCGCCGTGGCCCGCCAGGTGGTTAGATTATCAGGCAGCTCGAATTCCGCCTCCGCCCGGCCGTCCGCCCCGGTGGCAAGTATCGGGAGCCAGAAGGCGGTATCCTTAAAGACCTTGCGGACCTTGATCCCCGCCAGGTTGTCTTCAGCCAGCGACTTTCCGGCTTTCGCGGCACCGCCCAGGTAAACGCGCGGGAAAGAGTTGAGTGTCAGGACCCGGTGCTCGCGGGTTCCCCGGAAAAAGCGGTAGATGTCCGGCCGGGTCTCCGGTGCAACGGCAAAGAGCGCCTCATCCACCACGGCCAGGGACAACTCGGCCTCCCGCGGCGCGCCTTTCCCGTCACGCGCCGAGACCGCGAGCCGGACCTTGTCGCCCGGCGCATAGAGAGCCTTGTCGCTCGCAACCTTGAGTTCCAGCAGGTCCGGCCGGGAATCGACCCGCAGAGTCCTGGTCCGGGAATAAAAATGTCCCTTTTCGATCTCCACGGCGGAAACGAAGACATAGGGCGCCATGCCTTCGCTCACGGGAATTTCAACCACCTCAACGGAACCGGCGGAGCGGATAACCCGCTGGGAATAGATCTCCCTTCCTTCGACCGTTACCAGGAGAGAGGCCCCTGCAACGGGGCTCTTTACGATAACCCGTGCCGTTTCGCCAGGCTGATAGCTCTTTTTATCCAGCTCCACGCCAAGCTCGCGATAGGAGGTATCCCAGGCGTACCCTTCCCGCCAGACCCAGACCCAGCCATCACCCGCGGCCTTCAAACCCCGCTCGTCGGTGGTGACGGCTGATACACGCCAATAGCCGGGGCGGGGAAAAGTCTGACTGATCACCGCCCGGCCGCTTGCGTCGGTGGCAACCTCCCGCTCAGCAAGCTTGCGGTAGACATGGCTGCGGCTGGTCCGGTCATAAACCTGCTCCTCAACCGTAACATGTACTTGAGCGGAAACGGGTTTCCCTTCCCAGGTCGAGCTTGTCACCTCGATCTCAGTGACCTTCTGCGGCGAGCAAAGGTAGGAAAGCGGGCGCACCGAAAGATCGATGAGAGAGGGAGTAACCGTGAAGGAGGCCGTTGAGGACACCTCTCTCCCGGCAAGATCAGCCACATCGAATTCAACCGTATACACATGAGGCGCATCAAGCGGCCGGGTGTCGATCGTAACCAGGGCCATGCCGCCGGAATCGGTTATGGCCTCCCCTTCACCGAGAAAGTCGGCATAACCGTCAAAATCGTAGTCCCGATCATCGCTGTCATCATCACGGTCACTTTCGAAACGGTAGAAGGGCCGCGAATAGATCCGGTACTTGACCTTGCCAGCCACCACCGGCGCGCCGAAATAGTAGCGGGCCTTCAGCGAAACCGGCACCGGATCGCCCCCGATGGAATATTTCCGCCCGGCCGCAACCGTAACCTCGAATTCGGGTTTGCGGTATTCGAGCACCTTGAAAGAGGTCTGGAAAGTTGCATTTCCGGCCGCCGCCCGAACGGTATAATCACCAAGGGGCGGCTGAGCCGGAAGAACGAATTCACCCGTGAAGGAACCGGACGGTGAAACCGGATACTCCTTCTCCAGCAGAGTCTGATCGCCACTGTCGGCAATCGTTACCAGAACCTTCTCCGTGCCGGATAAGGCGTAGCCCTCGCCGACCATCTTGCGCAGCACCCCCTTGAAGTAGACGGTCTGACCCGGCCGATAGGCGGGGCGTTCGGTATAGAGGTAACCCTTCAGCTCCTGTTTCCCGGCCTTCATGGCAGTAACCTGAAAAACGGCCAGGCTGTCGTTCTTGCGGCCGATGAAGCGGACACTCGCCGCCGTGTTCCGGCTGGCAAGGAGACCGTCAACGCCGGTCGTGCCGAGCAGTGCCGGAAGCGCCGACGCCCCGGGAGATACTGCCGCCGCGGCTATCTCAACCCCGTCAAGGGCCTGGCCGTCCACCAGATCGGCGGCAAAGAGCAGGGTCCCGCCCGGCGACGCCTTGGCCACGAGACCCAGCCGGGTAACCAGGAACGTGGAACGGGCAACGGTACCCTTGTGCTTGGCTTCCACCAGGTACAAACCGGGCGGTAGCGGCTTCAGTTTCAGCGTGGCACGACGATAGTGGGTAAATCTCTGCCCAGCAAGATTGACGGTTTGCTCCCGGAGCGGTTTTCGTGCGTCAATCTTGATGGCGGCAGGAGTAGCCGGGTCCACGGTACCATCAAGGAGGCGCGCCTCATCAACGGCATACACCGAAACCTTTGCCTGCCGGACCCAGAGTCCCCGCAGAGATACCGGAATCACGCTTCCGGGCAGGATAACTCGCCCCGGATCATCCAGGGAGAGTGACGGCGGCCGGAAAACTGCCGGCAGCCGGACCGAACTGCTTTTCCCTTCAGAAACATCGACATTACTGCTCGCCTGGGTAAGCCTTTCATCATAAGACTCAAGGGAGTAGGAGCCGGGCGGGAGCTTTGCGAAACGGACCATGCCTTTCTTGTCGGTCTTTCCATAGCGGTAGGCAATGCTGCCGGAAAGTGACACCTCGGCACCCGCCACCGGGCGGTTCCCCGCCACCAGCCGCACCAGCAGGGAACCGGCCTTCCGGACGACGACCTCACCGGCATCTTTTCGCTCTCCCGCTGCCAGTGAAAAGGAGATCTGCCGCTCCGGAACCCAGGTAGGATGGTCCAGACGCAGTTCATACCAGCCCTCATTCAAGGCCGGTACCGTGAAACGACCCGCGGCATCGGTACGGCCACGCGCGTACCTGCCGAATGAAACCTCCAGCCCCGCAAGCGGCTTGCCATCGGCGGCAACAACTTTGCCGAACACCGTCGCTTCCCGGTTGAGTGGCAGGGGAAGCTCAACCTTTTTTCCGGCAGTAACGACTGCTGTCCCCTCCAGCAGCCCGAATCCGGACTTACGAACCAGGTACTGATAGGTACCCGCCGGGACTGCCACGGTGAAACGCCCCTCGGCATTACTCGCGGCATGAAATAGCGCAGGCGGTTTCCGGAGATGACTGCGCTTAAATTCCAGGGCAGCTCCTGGTAGAGGCTGATTGGTCTCGGCGGACAGAACGGTCCCGTCAAGATAGCCCGTGCCAACGGCAGCCAAAACAGGCTGTGAAAAGAGGACCACACTCATTACTGCCAGGACAAGGAAAATGCTGAACACCTGTTTCACGGCTGACCCTCCTGAAAACACGTTCAAGGTTCAAAGTTCAAGGCACAACAAAAAGCGGGAGAAATTCCGAGGTGTAGTGCGAAAAAATTACCATTCAGTCTTTCCCGGATATCACCCAGGAATCAAAGACATAGAGTCGAACCCGGGAGGAATCACTCTCTCCGAGCCGTCTCAAAGCCTCGCGATAGGCCCAGGCAGAAGTCTTCGCCTCGCCGGGCACAATGGCAACACCGCTGCGGTCGTTTTCCACGAACAACCCCTCCCGGAGGGGATCTATCAATGCAGGTGAGGCAACCGGACGGAGTTCGCCCGGAAAGGTAATTAGTATCCGCGCCTCAACGGCCGCGGCCCGGTCGATTTTTTCGGCCCGCGGGTCCAGGTGGAGCGCCTGCCGGACGTTTGCCTCAACCTCTTTGCCGAGGTCGGCTGTCCGGGGACGAAAACCTCCGGAGCAGGCAATCACCCTCTTGCGAGCAAAGAAAGTTACGAAGCAGGCGCTCTGGATACCGGTCGTCCAGCAAGGGGGCGATACGGCTGGCCCAAAGCCGAGCCGATGGAGAAATATGTCCTTGGCATAGCGGGCAAGAGATTGCTGCTTTTGCCTCGAGGAGTGAAGTGTCTCCAGGGACAGCATGGAAGCATCTCCAGCGGCGGATATATTCTCGACAGCGGCACAGGAAATCCCGACCGTTGTCAGGAAACAGAGGAGGAGGAGCGATCGTCTGAATTTCATCATGGCTTCTCACTCCCCACGATCCTGCTGGGAGGTGGATAGAAATCCCGCGACAGGACCTCCTCCGTCGTTACCCCACCCCGAATCAGCCGACGCCGGGTAACGACGGAATATCCTTTCCCTCCCGGCTGGAGAGTGGCTCCCGCTTGCCCATCCGAGCGGGAAACGACCGCCTGCGGATCGACAACACTGCAGTCGGTGATAATCTTCACTTGGAAAGACTTGCCTACGGTCGACCAGAAGCCGGCAGTCAACCGATTTCCCGCCGCGGCAACCCGTAACAGCACGGGCTGCGAGTGGGGATTGCGCAGCTTCAGGTCCTTGCGCCAAGTCACGATGGTTGCATCACGTCCCGGCGGCACATAGCCCACACTGCGGGAATGGGGATGGCGTTCAACGATATCCAGACCGGATTCGAGCGCCGCGTTGTAGAGGGTGGTGGCCAACTGGCAGATGCCGCCTCCCGGGATATCGCTCAGGTCTCCCCGGTCATTGATCATCGGGGCCGGACGATAGCCTTTCAGGGTATCGCGTGCGCCCACCAGGTCGTTGAAACTGAACAGCGCTCCCGGGGAAATGATCGCGCCGTCCAGATCCAGAGCAGCCCGGCCGGCATTGCCGCGCTGTTCCGGCGAACGGGTGGCGAGAGAGGTTGAAAAACCACCCCACAGATGTGCGTACGACGGTGCAGTATCGGCAGCGTACGCGCTGGTGAGAAACAAAAAAAATATCAGACAGAAATAGGGCATTCCGAACCCTTTCAAATGCGTTTCGGAGTTAGGTTGCAAAGCTTTTCCCTGCAACTGGAATTCCTTCGAATACCTGTCAGAATGTATCAACAGTCTACTGGCAAACTATCGTCTTGCAATTATCCGGCATTTGTTTTATGGAAACACTACCGCCTATCCCAGACCGGCTCGGAATTGATAAAATCCGGCAAAGGAGACCAGTGTACGATGAATAATGATCGCAGATGCACCACTGAACCGGCCCGGACGTCTCGCCACCCCATCGCCAAGCGACCGATCGTCTTCATTGCGCTCCTCCTGACGGCTCTCTTCGGAACAGTCCCGGGCAGTCCGTCCCTGGTGGACGCAATGGACATCATCCCTTTCCAAAGCTCCAACCAGAGCCCCTTGATCCGGATTTTCGGGCTCCCGGCCATCGGCAGTGCCAGCGTCGTGCCGGCCGGAAAGTTCGAGGGGACCCTCACCAGCGACGTTACCAACAGCTTTGCCACGGACTCTTCCGGAACGGAAGCTGTGATGCTCGATGGTGAGACCTACCGCTTCAACCTCGCGGTCCGCTACGGTATCGCGCCAGGCCTCCAGATCGGGATCGACATTCCCTACCTGGCGGAAGGCGGCGGGGTACTCGACGGCTTTATCGAAGATTTTCATGACACCTTCGGCCTGCCCCAGGGAGACCGCAAATCTTATCCCCGCAACCGGTTGCTTTACCAATACGGCAACAATGGCGCCACAAAGGTTCTGGTTAACGATGGTTCGAACGGCATCGGCGACATCCGCCTCTCGGGAGCTTGGCAACTCCACCGGGGCGACGCGGAATCACCCCTGGCCGTTGCACTGCACGCCAGCATCAAACTCCCCACCGGCAACAGCAACCGCCTCTTCGGCAGCGGCAGCACCGATTTTGCCCTCTGGTTGACCGCAAGCGACGACCGGCAACTGCCGCTCGGCCACCTGACGGTGTATGCTGCCGGCGGCGGCATGGCCATGACTGACGGCGACGTGCTGAAAGACCAGCAGCGCAACCTGGCCGCCTTCGGCTCCCTCGGTCTTGGCTGGAGCCCCCTGGACTGGCTCGCCCTGAAGGTTCAGGCCGACGCACACACCTCATTTTATACCGGCAGCAGCTTGAGACAGGTAAACAGCGGTTCCGTGCAGCTGGTCTCGGGAGGAACCATCGGCTTTGGCGACAAGACCTTCCTCGACCTTGGCGTTTCGGAAGACGTGCTGGTCGCCACCGCCCCGGACGTTGTCTTCCACCTCGCCCTGCGCCACCGTTTTTAGGAGCACCGATGCCGATCTATCTCGATAACGCCGCCACCTCCCATCCCAAACCCGAGTCCGTCTACCAGGCAGTTGACCATTCCCTGCGGGAAATCGGCGTCAGCCCCGGCCGGGGCGGCTATCGCCGGGGACTGGAGGCAACCCGGATCATCTTCGACGCACGGGAAAAGCTGGCGGAGCTGTTCGGGATCCACGATTCCGCCCGCCTGGTCTTCACCGGCAGCGCAACCGAGGCGCTGAACCTGGCGATCTCCGGGATGCTGCGGCCCGGCGACCATGCCGTCACCACTACCATGGAACACAATTCCGTCTCCCGGCCGCTACGGTTGGCCGAAACACGGGGAACTATCATCACCCGGATCCCCTGTGACCGGAGCGGAGTCATCAACCCCCGCGACCTGGCAGCCGCCCTCCGGCCGGACACCCGACTGATCGTTCTCTCCCATTGCTCGAATGTCACCGGCACGATTCAGCCAATCGCCGAAATCGGCCGTCTGGCGAACCGGGCAGGGGTAGCGATGCTGGTTGATGCCGCCCAGAGTGCCGGCATCTTACCGATTGACGTCGAAGCCATGGGCATCAATCTCCTTGCCGCCCCCGGCCACAAAGGACTGCTCGGGCCGCAAGGCACCGGATTCCTCTATATCGGAGAAGGCCTTGAACTGCCGCCCCTGCTGGTCGGCGGAACCGGCGGCCACTCAAGCGATGAAGAACAGCCGGAAGAAATGCCGGCCCGGTTCGAGAGCGGCACCCTGAACACCCCCGGTATCGCCGGCCTGCGGGCCGGGGTGGAATTCATCCTCACGACCGGCTGCGAGACAATCCGCAAGAAAGAACTGTCGCTGGTCCGCCAGATGCTGGAAGGCCTTGCCGAATTAAAGGGGATTTCCCTTTATGGACCCGCACCGGAAAACGAGCGCGGCGGCATCGTCTCCTTCACCGTTGACGGCCGGGATCCGGCAATGATCGGATTTACCCTGGACCAGCAGTACGACATCGAAGTACGGACCGGCCTGCACTGCGCCCCCTGGGCTCACCGCACGATCGGCACCTACCCTGCCGGCACCATCCGGGTAAGCCCCGGCTGGTTTACCACGGAAACGGAGATCGAGACCTTTCTCCGCGCCATGCGGCAAATCATCACAACCTAGGATTCTGCTGAAATTTACTTTCACCAACCGCCCGCACCATCTCACCTACCAGATCCATGTACATTTATCAATGAAATTGTACTTCATCTCTGCCTGTTGCGCTTTCCGACACTGATGGGCTACACTGTGCGGAAGAGTGGGCAGGCAGCGGACACCCTAACAAATTTCGACAATCAGGATTTCCATGGAAAAGAAATACAACGCATTCTCGGATGAATTAAAACGGGTCTTCGGCTGCCGGGTGCACCGCATTTCCGTGGATGCCGGATTCAGCTGTCCCAATCGGGACGGGACGGCAGGCAACGGCGGCTGCATCTATTGCGGCGGCAAGGGCTCCGGCGCCCACGGTATTCAGAGCGGAGTTTCGCCGGCGGAACAGATCGAAGCGGGCAAGGAGGTCATGACCCGCAAGTACAAGGCCAAAAAGTTTCTGGCCTACTTTCAGGCCTACTCCAACACCTACGCTCCGGCGGAGAAACTGAAACGCCTCTATGACGAGGCGTTGGCTGTGGATGATGTGGTCGGGCTCATTGTCGGTACCCGCCCGGACTGCCTTCCGCCGGAAACGATTGCGCTGCTGGGTGAGTACGCCCGAAAGACCTACTTCTGGCTGGAACTGGGACTTCAGTCCCCGCTGGATCGCACCTTGGAGTATCTTGGCCGGGGACACGATTTCGCCAGTTTTGCCGAGGCGGTCCGGGCCTGCAAAAGGGAAGGGATCCGGATCAGCGCCCATGTCATTCTCGGACTGCCGGGGGAATCGCGGGACGAGATGCTCAGCACAGCAACCGTGTTGAATGACCTGGGAATCGACGGGGTCAAGATCCACCTGCTCCATGTGATGAAGGAAACGCCCTTGGCGGAACTGTACACCCGCGGAGAAGTGCCGCTGCTGGAGCGGGATGAGTATGTGGGATTGGTCTGCGATTTTCTCGAGCGGCTCCGGCCGGAAATCTCCATCCAGCGACTCACCGGAGACGGGGGACGGGACCACCTGATCGCGCCCCTCTGGTCATTGCGGAAGTTCGAGGTGCTGAATGCCATTGATTATGAACTGGAGCGACGCGGATCCCGGCAGGGCAGTGCCTTCTACGTCAGGGAGTAAGAGTCTGTCGGTAATATTCACAGCGAAAGCGGAGCACACACTCTCCGCAGAGGGGCTTGGTGCGGCAGCGTACCTTGCAGTGCTCGACGATCAGGGCATGGTACTCGTTGAACAGTTCGACATCAGCCGGCAGGTTTTCCATGAACAGATCGCGCAGCTGATCATAGCCGGCTGTGGAGCTGACCAGGCCGAGCCGAGAGAAAAGACGTTTCGTATAGGCATCCACGACAAAAGTAGGTTTATGGCCGGCGTAGAGGAGCATGGAATCACAGGTCTCCGGACCAATCCCCCGCACCGTCAGCAGCATCTGCCGCAACTCCCGCCAGTCGCCTGAAAACAGCTCCTCCAGACTTCCCCCGTGTGCAGCAAACAACCAGGCGAGGAAATCCTTCAACCTGGCACTTTTCACGTTGAAAAATCCGGCCGGCCGGATCAGTTCCGAAAGCCGCTCCACCGGAAGGTCCCGCAACGTCTCAGGGAACAAAAGCCCTTCCCTTTTCAGATTGGCGATGGCCTTTTCCACGTTACCCCAATTGGTATTCTGGGTAAGGATGGCGCCGACGCAGACTTCGAAGGGGGTCTCAGCCGGCCACCAGTAACGGGGACCATAGGCGTCATGGAGGGTATCAAATATTTCCAGTAGCGTTTTTTTCATACAGGATGTGTCTCGTGCTGTTCGAAAATGACAGGTTGGGCCAGACCTGCCAGACATAATGGCTGTCAGGAATAAAAGTGACCTGCCCCTTGCAAACGTGGATTATATTGGGAATGAGACATAACCAATACAGAGCCACAACCAAGGAGGCAGGTCATGAAGAAGCATACCATATTTGTTGGGCTTGATGTACACAAAGACTCCATCGATGTAGCACTAGCCGATACGGGCCGCGAAGGGGACGTTCGGTTCTATGGAACGATCGGCGGCGACCTTGAGTCGCTGCACCGGGTCGTCCGCAAGTTAGGCAGGAAAGAAACTTCTCTGCGATTTGTTTATGAAGCAGGCCCTTGCGGTTATGACATATACCGTTCTCTTACAAAACAGGGGTTCGACTGCATGGTAGTCGCGCCATCGAAGATTCCCCGCAAAAGCGGTGACCGGATTAAGAACGACCGCCGTGACGCACTGAATCTGGCACGCTTGCATCGTTCAGGAGAATTGACACCGGTCTACGTTCCCAGCGAAGAAGACGAAGCCATGCGCGACTTGACCCGTGGCCGGGAAGACGCCGTCAAAGCTCTTCGGATTGCCCGCCAGGTGCTGTTGGCATTTCTGCTTCGGCACGGATACCGGTACAGCGGTCGTTCCTACTGGACCCTGGCTCACTGGAACTGGATCGCCGACATCAAGATGCCACATCGTGCACAACAAATTGTCTTGCAGGAGTATGTGCATACGGCCCGGGAACTTCTTGAGCGGGTTCACCGCCTGACCCGGCAGATCCAGGAACTGATACCCTCATGGCAGATGGCTCCTTTGGTAACCGCTCTGCAGGCCCTGCGCGGTGTTTCCCTCGTGATTGCTGCCACGACCGTTGCCGAGCTCGGCGACCTGACCCGTTTTGACTCGGCAAAGCAGATAATGGCGTACCTGGGGCTTGTTCCCAGCGAGCACTCCAGTGGTGGCTCCACCAGGCGGGGAAGCATCACCAAAACCGGCAATAGTCATGTGCGGAGAGTGCTTACCGAAGCAGCTCACACATACCGCCATCCGGCACGGGAAAGCAGAGTCATGGTGAAACGGCTGGAAGGCTTGCCCAAAGAAGTCAGGGACATTGCTTGGAAAGCGCAACTGCGGCTGTGCGGCCGATTCAAGAGACTCGTAGCCAAAGGCAAACATACAAATACCGTAGTCACGGCAACGGCACGGGAGCTTGCCGCATTCATGTGGGCTATTGCCTGCGCCATCCTGCCAACGCATCGGTAAGCGAAAATCCACTGACTGGAGCCTTCCCGGCCTGCCCACAGAGTGGTTGCCAGGGGTTCGCTTGCTTCAGGGGAGGGCGACTCACCCCGGCAGGACACACCCCTCTGTGGACAGGCGTGAAACATTACCAAGGAGACAATAAAGGATACTGCTACAAACTTCCCAGGCCAGAGGCAGAGACGCGATCACGTTTAGGAGAACCCTCGACAAACCTGCGTGAATAAGGCTAATGCCGAACTTCCGATGCTAGAGCGAGGCAGCTCCGCGACGAAGCTAAGTCATGCGGTACCCAACCCGCGTATATCAGAGTGATCAAACGTCGCCACAGGATCCCGTCTCTACCTGTGCCCTGGGATACATATCGAATAACAAACCCTCAATAGAGGGGTAGGGATACTTTTTCCCTCTTGACTACTGACAGCCATATCAGGTTTCAAAAACCTGACAGGTCTGCTTTACATGTAATGCCGGGAAATGCTGACTTCCGATTAGATAAACAAATTATTATCCGAACTCTCCGAAGCCTCCAAGTAGGCCGCAACCCCGCCGATCTGCACGCCGTCGATCAATTCTTCCTTGCGAATGCCCATCAGGTCCATGGACATCTGGCAGGCGACGATATTCGCGCCGCCCTTGATTGCCATGGCCATCATCTCTTCCAGTGCCGGCACGTTCTTGTTCTTCATGATACCCCGGATCAGTTTCCCGCCGATACCGCCCATGTTCATCTTCGACAGGGCAAGCTTGTCACTGCCGCGCGGCATCATCCAGCCGAAGGCAATTTCGATCAGGTTCTTGCGAAGGCCACCGACCTTTTCCGGCTTGCGCAGGGCATTCAGGCCCCAGAAGGTGAAGAACATCGTCACCTTGCGGCCCATGGACAATGCGCCGTTGGCAATAATGAAACTGGCGATGGTTTTGTCCAGGTCACCGGAAAAAACGATGATGGTCTTGTCGTTCCCCTTGGCGAGAGCAGTGGCCGGGACGGCGTTGCTGTTCTTTTCAATCACCGCCGTAACAATGCCTTTTTGCACGCTGATATCGCGCACGACGTTGCCGGTTGCCCGTGCCCAGGATGGGGCATCGGCGTAAAAACCGGGATCGCTGGCCGTAATCGAGATCGCCTCGCCATGCTCGAGGGCGTCCATCTCCTGCTTGAGCCGCATCACCGGACCAGGGCACTGCAGTCCGCAGGCATTTACTTCAACGACTCTTGATAACTTTTCTTTTGCTGTCTGCATATCGATGACATTCCCCTTGTCAGTAGTGTGAAGCTGTTCCATGGTGACGGCCGCTACCTGCGGCAGCGTGGCAATGTGCCAGGTCTCAAAGCCGCCCGACAGGTTGTAGTGGTTGGTGAAGCCGTTCGCTTCCAGGACGCGCGAGGCGTTGTAGGCGATCAGGCCCACCCGGCAGAAGACGATGACCTTTTTGTCGCGGGGGATTTCAACGAGCCGCTCGCGGAGATTTGCCTGCGGGATGTTGATTGCGCCCGGCATGCTGCCGGTGGCAAATTCCGCCGGGGTTCGCACATCGAGCAGGAACAGGTCCGCACTGTCAGCGGCGTTGACCTCCTCCCAGCTGATGGTCCTGACCAGGCCGTCGAGGATGTTCTGGGCCACGAAGCCGGCCATGTTGACCGGGTCCTTGGCCGAAGAGTAGGGCGGCGCGTAGGCGTGTTCGATTTCGGCCAGATCGTCAACGGTCATCTCTCCCATGATCGCCGTGGCTATGACATCGATGCGCTTGTCCACGCCGTTGTAGCCGCTGGCCTGGGCCCCCAGCACCCGG
>JAJZQA010000365.1 GCA_021810985.1 Deltaproteobacteria bacterium | reverse complement strand
GTGGCCAGACGGAAAAAGGCGTAGGCGAAATTGTCGTCAAGGCAGCCGCGGGCCGCTGCCAGCAGCTGGAAGAGATCGGGAAGCAGCTGGCCCGTTACCAGTGCGTAATTGCGGGCAAAGCGGAAAAAGGCCCGCTTTTGCCAGAGATGAACCGGCTCACCGGTTTCCTGCCGATAGTGACGGGATGCCTCCCCGAAGAGGCGCAAAACCGCCCGCTGCCGGTCCAGACCTTCCCCGGCCCGACCCGCATGGTGCGCGCTGCGCAGCTGCGCTTGGAAGAGAATTTCTTCTTCCGGAACCTCCTGCTTGCCACCGGCAATCAACTCGAAGGCATTCCAGCTTTTCCGGAGGGTCGGTCCGGTCACGGAAGGTTCCGGCGGCAGCGGGCCACGCCGAAATTCGTAGAGGGTGGAGAGGAAGGCACATTCCGCCAGGACCTCACGGCACGACTCGGGATGCAGATTGTAGAGGGAAATACCCGATCTTTTCACCCGTTCCAGGGGCGCCGCCTGGGGCCGGGCGAAATTTTCCTTCAGCCGCTCCAGGTGGGCCATGCCGCAAACCAGGAGAATCCGCTCGAAGCGTTGCGCCAACTGCTGGAGACGGAAGGCCATGCCTTTCTCGCGCAGCAGATCCTCACGTCCCGGCGCGGAAGTTCCGAAGACCTTGCGGTATTCAGCGTAATAGGAAGCGAGTCCGATGCGCCGAACGGCATAGGAATCGGGAAACGGCTCTTCGTGGCAGGGGTAACCTTCCACATCCACATCGATGAACTGGAGCGGGATCTCTCGTTCTCCGGCCAAGCGGGCCGCTTCCACCAGCGGATCGGCCGGCTCGATGAAGAGGAAGACCGTTTCACCCGCGGCAGCGGCTCTTTTGCCGGAACGGACAAGTTCATACCTGAGGACCGAGATTTCCGGCAGACGCCGCACCCCGCGCAGAAAATGCGCCTGCAGGGTCGGCGGCAGTTCGATGGCGATACAGTCCGGCTGCAGCCGCTCCACCGCCTGGCGCACGAGTGTCGCAAACTCCATCTTGTAATGGAGAACCGGAAGAGCATGAACCGGGCCGAATTTTTCCAGGTAAAGTTTTTGGGGCATGGTATGGATATTTATTCCTCAGATCATGAAGTGTACCAGGTTATGAAGGTGCCTTTTGTCACTAAGAGGCAAACAGCCTCCTTCCCCCTTACGGCGACAACAGAAAATCAAAATCCTCTTTGGACAGGGTCGCCCCGCCGGCACCGGCGGCGTCTTCCAGGAGCGCCTTGTAGAGCTTCAGTTTACGTTCTTTGAGCGCCATCATCTTCTCCTCCACCGTATGGCGCATGAGCAGCCGGGTGACGGTGACCTTGGCGGTCTGGCCGATGCGGTGGGCGCGGTCGGAGGCCTGGTTCTCCACCGCCGGGTTCCACCAGGGGTCGAGATGGTAAACGTAGGTGGCGCGCGTGAGGTTGAGCCCCTTGCCTCCGGCCTTGAGGCTGATGAGAAAAACCAGGGGCTGGTCGCTTTTCTGGAAGCGGGTAACCAGTTCCTTTCGATGGGGAACCGGCGTTGAGCCGTCAAGGCGCAGATAGGGGAGTTTGTGGCGTTTCAACCCCTCCTCGATGATGTCCAGGTAGCTGGTGAATTGTGAGAAGGCGAGCACCGAGTGCCCTTCATCCCGCAACTCGGCAAGCTGTTCAGCCAGACACTCCAGTTTGGGAGAGTCGGCCCGGGCGCCGGGGCTGACCAGGGACGGGCAGAGGCAGATCTGCCGCAGCCTGAGGATGGCGGTCAGGGCGATCATACGCGCCTGCCCAGGGTTCTTTTCCAGGAAGGCCTCGTTCACCGCCTTTTTCACCTCCTCAACGGTCCTTTGATAGAGGGCCCGCTGTTTCGGGTTCATCTCCAGGTACAGGTCGGCCTCGACGCGGGGGGGCAGTTCGTCGGCAATCATCTGCTTGCTGCGACGCAGGATGAAGGGCCGGGTGCGACGCACCAAGGTGTCTATTCCGCCGAAGCCCCGGATGTCGATGCGCCGCCGGAACTCTTCATAGCTTCCTAAAAGACCCGGAACACAAAGGTCCATGATCGAGAAATATTCTCCCAGGTGGTTTTCCATCGGCGTGCCGGTGAGGGCAAGCTTGAACCGGGCCGAAATCCGCCGGGCCGCTCCGGTGGTGGCGGCGTTGATATTCTTCACCTGCTGTGCCTCGTCAAAGACCGCCACCTGGAACGGGATGGCAGCAAGGATTTCGGCGTCCCGCTGGAGGATGCCATAGCTGGTCAGGACAATGTCGGCACCGGCAAAATCGGCGCTCCGCCGCGGACCGGAGTAGGTGACGACGCGAAAATCGGGATAGAAACGCTCGATCTCGCTCTCCCAGTTGAACAAGAGGGAAGGGGGTACGACGATGAGATGGGGAAGCGCTGCCGCTTCACCCGACGGAATGATCCCCTCGGCTAGTCCGGCCAGGAAGGTAATGGTCTGTACGGTCTTGCCGAGCCCCATGTCATCGGCCAGGCAGGCGCCGAAGCGGTGCTGGTGGAGAAAGGCCAGCCACTCGAAGCCCTCCTGCTGGTACGGCCGCAATTGGGCAGTGAGTCTCTTTGGAAGTGGGAGTTCCGGAATCTTTTCCAACCGGGTGAGGCCCGCCAGAAGTTTTTCTTCCTCCGGCGGGAGGCGCAAGGTAACCCCACGAGACCGCAGTTCCAACCAATCGAGGATCCGCAGACGCGGGATCCTGACGATCTCCGTCTTCTTCTTGCGCTTCCCCTTGCCGCCCACACCAATGGTAAGGAGTTTCGTGATGCCGCGCTGCT
>JAJZQA010000364.1 GCA_021810985.1 Deltaproteobacteria bacterium | reverse complement strand
TCAAAATACACTTTTCGAAACAGAAACCAGTAAAAGAAACCAACTCAAAATTTACCGTATGGCCACCAAACTACTATTTATCACTCTAGGGAAAAGGGGCTTGTGCACGGGCTGAAAAGCGAGCCACAGAAACGAAAATGGGGATGTATCATCCCCATAAAATTCGTGCATTACCCTCTCAGGATGAGCGAGTAGTACTCTTATCTTCCCATACTCTCTTTAATCTTTCGAATCTCTTCTTTAATGAGAGTCTCGGCAAGATCCGGGACAACTTCCCAAGCGATTTTTTCAATAATTTCCCGGGATACTTTAGCTATGGCAGTGGCCAACTGTTCTTCAGTAAAGGTGACGGTACCTTCCGTGGCGGAAACAACCGGAGGCTGCAGTTCCTCCTCAACGGCAGAGAATGCCTCCTCTGCGGGAAGCACCTCCTCCGCCGGCAGATATTCGTCCTCCTGGGCAAAAGGCAGGTCGGTATACTCCGGAGAAAATCCGAACTGTTCCGTTGACTGTTCTTCCAGCGGTTCGTCAATTTCCCCTTCGGCAAGGTCAACGGACTCCTGAACGGGAGAAAAGTCTCCCAGCGAAATGCTTTCGCTCACAGGCGATGAAAGTGTCAGGTTTTCCTGAACAGCTTCCTCCAGATCATCTGCCATGAGATCATCCTCCACGGCAGGGACTTCCCCAAAGGAGGTACCCATTTCATCGGGAGTAACCATCTCGTCATGCAGAGAAATTGCTCCGAAAGAACCGCTTGCCGGTTCCTCATCCATCATGGCAAATGGCTCAATCTCCTCAATCGTATCCGCGACTTCCTGCTCCGCATCCGCCGATTCATCGAGAACCTCTCCGAAATGAATTTCTCCCCCGTCTTCCACCACTTCGGAGAAAGTACCCCACGGATCATCCTCCGGTGTTGCTTCGACAATATCCACCGAGGAAAGGAGAATGACTCCTTCGGGTTCAGCCGGAACAGCGGGTTCCGGGGCTTCAGGCTGGGCGGAGACGGCTTCTTCGGCTACCGGCGGTTTTGCCGCATCACTCCCCAGGTGGACAAAACCCCTGAAGGAATCAAAGAGCTTGGCCGTGGTATCAGCTGTTGCAGCCGAACTCTCAGGTTGCATCGTTGCTGCCATGGCTTCGGGAATTTCCGGAGAAATTTCTTCCGGAACATCCCCCCCTATCGCCAGAGAGATTTCCTCTTGCGGCGGGGAAACTTCCGGCTCCCGGGAAGCGGCGAGTACCAGTAAATCTTTGACTTTATCTATCAAGCTCTGGGATTCGAAAGGTTTGGTAATGTGATCATCCGCACCACTCTGCCGCGCTTTGTCTTCATCAAATGGCTCAAAGGCCCCAACCAGGAGCAGCAGTGGTATCCCTTTGAGTTGTGGATCGCGCCGGACTTCTTCACAGACTTCGTAACCACTTTTGCCAGGCATCAGAGCATCCACAAGCATCACGTCGGGCCTGATTTGTCTCGCCTTTTCAAGGGCGGAGATACCATTATCAACGACGACCAGCTCATAGTCCTCATTGGCGAAAATGATTCCCACGACCTTCTGGATAGTAATACTGTCATCGGCAAGCAACAGGGTAGTGCCCATGGAATGTCCTCCGGCGGGATAGGTGAAAACGTCGAAACACCTGATGCAGAAACTGGCTGGATACGCGTAAATCGCGAAAAACCTAGCACAAAGACTCCATCTGTGTCAAGTTTTTTACCGGGTGCCTAGTGCCCGGTTTTCCCGGCATTTTCACTGGGTTGGCTTTGAGAAGAGGTCCGCGGCAAGGGTTGAAATGGTGCAGCGCAAACGGTTGAAATCAGCGATTCTACGATAATCCCTGCGGGATACGAGAATGCCGACATAAAGATCGAGCTCGGGATCAATCCAGATAGAACATCCCGAGTAGCCGGTATGGCCGAAAGATGCGGCGGAGAACCTATCACATCGGGGAGATGAATAGTACGAAAGGATGTCCCAACCGAGCCCCCGGACAACCGCGGTGCCGTGCAGGAAGTTGGGGGAAACCATCTGGCGGACGGTGCGTTCCGCCAAAACCCTATTGCCGGCATAGTGACCGCCAGCCAGCATCATCATGCAGAAGCGGGAAAGATCCGAGGCCGTGCCAAAAAGGCCGGCATGACCCGCGACTCCGCCAAGAACGCGAGCGATGGGATCCTGAACCGTCCCGAAGAGCAGGCAGTCGCCTAGGCTGCGGGTTGCGGCACACCTCTTCCGCAGCTCAGCTCCAGGAGTAAAGCGAGTATCAGCCATACCGAGCGGCAGGAAAAAGTTCTCCAGGGCATAGCTGTCCAGCGCCAGACCTGATGCCCTTCTAACCAACTCTCCCAGCAGGATGAAATTGAGATCGACGTACTTGAACTTTTCTCCCGGCTTTGTCCGCAGTTCAAGGAGCGCAGCCTTCGCCACAACCTCCTGCACCGTCTGGTGCCCGGATATGGTAAAATCCACAAAACCAGAGGTATGCGTCAGCAGGTGAATCACCTGAATACTGTCCTTGCCCTTGCCGCTGAACTCGGGAAACCAGGTAATCAAGGGGTCATGAAGGCCCACCCGCCCCTCTTCGACCAGCTTCATTACGGACGGGGCCGTTGCCAGAACCTTGGTGAGGGAAGCGAGATCGAATATGGTATCTGTTTGAATCAAGGGGGAGTCCGGCGCGGGGGAAAAGTGGCCGTATGAGTTGAGGAAGAGTCCGCCGCTACTGTTTCCAATAAAAACGACGGCGCCGTTGATCAGACCCAAGTTGATAGCGTCCTGCATGGTTCGGTCAACGGTGTAGCCCTGC
>JAJZQA010000363.1 GCA_021810985.1 Deltaproteobacteria bacterium | reverse complement strand
ATTCGGCGCCGAGAAGGGGTATGTCTTCAACACGGCAGAGATGAATATGGTCAGAGACTGGGGTAAGGAGCGCAACATGACCCCGCAGCAGGTGATGACCGCCTGGGGTGAGTTCAACGTGGCCGACACTGCGGCGAAGATAAGAGCGTTCGAGACGCCGGAGAACTACGAGGGGTTCAGGCAGGTGGCCTACGGTCTGGATTGGGCACAGCAGAAGGGGATCATCGAGGCAGCCGCCCATGCGGGGTATGATCCGAGAGACACAGTGCAGACTTCATCCTTTGTCAAGCATCTTGAGACCATCGGTGCCTTGCAGATGTACAAGGAAGGCAAAGTCTCAGAAGAGGATCTTCTTCTTATCGGTGGTTCCAAGGCGCTGGCGGAAATGGGAGTGGCCCACGCGCGGCAGGATTTCGCCACGATAACCGGGATGGAGATCGACCAGGCCGAGGAGTTCCTGCGGAGCCGCGAGGGACTCCTCGCTTATGCCAGGTTTGACAACATGGAGCGGTTCGCCGCCGCCCACGGAAGCTCTTTCATGGACCTGGCCCGCGACAGCCAGAGGACCATTGCCCTGGATGTGGACGGTAAAACAGCCGTGGAGTGGGGACTTCCCGGCACCGGGCACTTTTCGGTTTCGTGGGACCGGAATGGTGGCTACCTGTTCACTGACCGGAGGTCTGGGAGCCAGTACCAAGTTGGGGTTTTCGGGCATTCCGGAAGCTCCGAGTTCGTCCATGACGAAAAAGGGACGGTTATTTTCCATGGGACGAACGCCACCTACGGGGACAAGGAAGAGAGGCGGAGCTTCACAGGAAACATCGACGGCCACGAATTCACGGAAGCTACCATGGTGAGGAACGGAGACACCTTTAGCGTGACCGGTCGCGAAAGGGGAGGAGGCTGGACAACCGTGGAGGGCCGCGTTTCCACCGGACCTGACGGGAAAGAACGGTACACCGCTGAGTCGTTCAGAGATACCGCGGGAGGTAAATATACATCCGAGTCCGCCTTTTCTCAGCTCGTTACCTATCACGCGGTACCCGAGTCGGCCCTTCGGGATACGCAGACTAAGACTGCTTATGCACGGTCGCTGGTTGAACAGTTGAGGTACCTGAAGGGTGAGAGCTACAATCTTTCCAAAATCTCCTCTCTGGGGTTGACTGGGCATGTGTCAGCAGCAAGAAGCGCAGGTGTCGGAAGCCAGTCCGGAGAGGACCAAGGCGGGGGAGGTAAGGCAGGTGCCGCGGTTGGACTTACCTCGAATGTCCAACGTCGTACAATGGTATCCGAAGATGTTGACATTCAGTTCCGGGAAGTAATGAAAACCCTCGACAAGCATGACAATACCTCGGAGGGGAGGAAGGCAGCTGGGTCGGAACTGCTGGATTTCTACGACAATAATGCCGGTAATTCAAGCACGCGTGAGACGAACATGTTATCAGGCGGTGCATGGCGACGAAAGGACCGTGCAAGATAGGACCGTGAATCAAATGAATGACCTCATTTTCAGAATACACAGAGAACCTTGTGTTCCCAACCCGTGCTATAGGGATGCCAAAGCGGCGAAGGAAAAAATATCGTCCCTGGGCGGCAGATTCTATCGATTTTCAATCAACGGATGCGCTTCCACAGCAAAGCTTGAAAGGTATCTTGTTGAACAATACGGACTCAGCGAATCAGCCGTAGGCGATATCCTGGAGACAATGGCTGAAACCATAATTCCGGAACTGGGGGCGAAACTCAGGGAAGTGTGGGGAGTTGTCGAATGCACGGACTGCCTTGAAAGCACTTACTTTACTGGTTTTGCATTTACAGAAAAAGAGCTTGAAAACAAGACCAGGCTCTTTATTGCTGGTGTTGCCAAGGTGAAAGAACATCTTGAAAGTTTGCTGAACACGGTTGCTGATAATTTCCCTGCGAGGGTTACTTGGGATGTTTAGATCGCCGTTTCATGGTGATTTGAGTCTGTTATGAATCGTCCCTTTTGGGTTGATGGTCTGCGTACCACCGATGGTAAACGTTGGACGGCATGGAGGTTAAGCCAGGATCAATGCTTATATCGATTTCCGGCCCTCTTACAATTATCCTTCCCGCAGGGTCCGTTATCTCGCGTTCATCTGCTCCAGTTTTCAGGGACGAAAAGTTCACATCTCGCTTGGAGTCCCTTTTCCGAAGCCAATCTTTTTTGCCAGAGAAAATCGAAAGCAATAGAATCATGCACGTGGCACAGAGTCCAAAGAAGAATAGATCATCAGAGTTTTGTTTTAAAAATTGAGTGATCCCAGTAGATGTGACAGCAGCCGTAAAGTCTTGCCACCCTGCGGATTTCAGGGCATTCCAGTTGGTAATCAAGAGGGAAAGAAATATCGCCCAGACGAAGCTGAAAACGATGATTTTTACGAAGTTTCTTTTTGCCATGATGCTACCCTCCTTGCCTTGAATTCCAGGGAGAGGTTCGGGTCGTTTCCTGATCGAAAACTTTCCTGTTTTCTGTTGATTTGACAGGATTAGGTGTTGTAAATTTGTATTTATTTAAAATATTCTTCGCTTCTCTGATTTGTCAAGATTTTTCCGGTTGTTTATTCCTGCGCTGGATGTGCGACGGGTGAGCAATGACCTTCGAGAGCTACGGAAAGGTGGAGGTTTTCTGGATTATTCCGGATTTGAACCGGAAGCGGTATTATTCTATCTCGGTGGTGCCGGGGCTCTTCGGGCCGGTGCTTGTTCGATCCTGGGGGAGAATCGGAGAGGGGCGACTGCGACAGAAGGAGCACTTCTTTTCGGAAAGAGAATTGCCTGAGGCATTGGCG
>JAJZQA010000018.1 GCA_021810985.1 Deltaproteobacteria bacterium | reverse complement strand
TAAGAAGTTTCGTCGTCGGAATTTTCCTTGCGTGTCACCACTGAGGTGCCAGATTTGGCTTTCTTCAATGTGGTTTTGTCGTAAAAATGGCGAGCGTCATCCTTTTCGCCATACGGTAACCATTTTTTGTCCCGGGCTTTGTCTCGGGCTTGTCGTATCAGGTTCCTGCGTTCGGCTTCCTCCTCTGTGCAGACGGTCTTATATTCATCCATTGCAAACCCTAGATGCTTGGCGGCACTTTTGGCCGATGATTGCCGGTAGAGTAACCGCCGCATATCGCGCATGATATTAATATGGCTGGAAGATCTTTTCTTGAATTTGAGGGTCTCGTCGGATCCTTTCCGCAGTTCCAGCATGGTGACTTCCAACTCCTGCATTTTTGTGATGCCGTTCTGGATGCTTTTGTCGATTAAGCGGGCTACCGTACGGTAATCGGCAACTATGCTGTTGCAGAGCAATTTTCTTTTTCTTTCGAACAGAGGACGTGTCGCCTCATCTTGTTTTTCCGGAGAATTGGGGGGCAGCTTTGACTTGAGGTATTCCAGATAGCTGTCGCCTCTCAATTTATAGATATCGAATTTGTCATTCGAGTAGTTGATGGCAAGGCTGTACTCCCTGGCGGCTTTTTCATAAAGCTTTCCTTTCAGGGCCGCATCACCCGCGGCTTTATGGGTGACGTTTTTTCCCAGATCGACTACTTTCCCTTTTGGTTCCGCAATCGATAACAAGTATTGCGTGGCCTGTTCATCGGTTTTCCCTTTCAGGGGGGGCTTTGTCCGGTCGATACCCCGCTGCTCTGCCAATATTTTTGTGATCTCGGCAGAACTTGCACCTTTTTCCATTAACGCGGTGACATCAATCGCGGTCAGTATTTCCTCGCTTTTGTTCGCAGTCATTTCTGCGCGAGTAGTTTGTGGCAACCCGGCAATTAAGGAGAGAATCACCAAGCTAGGTATCAATTTCTTCATGTATAACCTCCTGAAATTGGTATTCCGTTTGAGAAGATGACGTTCGATAATCCCGGTTCACTTTACCATTCACGAGTTATGCGTCAAGACTCGCTGACAATTTTCCCCGATGTTGTTACCTTGTCGAGAGACTGGGTTCAGGTTGCTCATGATTTGTAATAGCTATCATGCCCCATCTGTGGAATGAAGGTCAAGCAGTCCCTGTTTGTTCGGATGAAATGCTGCAACACCCTGGATGGCAATCCGGCAGTGAATTGCCGCGGACTGAAGAGGAAGGGAAAGCTGTTGTACCTGCTTGTAATTTAGAAGAATAAGATTCGTGAAGTAACTCTTGGGCAGATGTCTACTTTCGACTTTCTCCTTGCACTTGCCTGGGGCACTTGTTATAAAAAATGTGGTAATTCCAAGGCGATACATGGTCAGAATCAGTGATGTCCGGCTGGACAAATGACCGGCGAAAGGCGCTTTGGCGGTATTTCATCCCCGGTCGCTGCCGAAGTGTCTTGTTTCACGAAACAAAGGAGCAGCACTAGCATGAAAATCCTGCATACCTCGGACTGGCATATCGGCCGGGCGCTCTACGGCCGGAAACGCTACCGGGAATTCGAGCTTTTTCTCGACTGGCTGCTCGGCTGCATTGAACGCGAGGGGGCCGAGGCGCTACTGGTGGCCGGGGACATCTTTGATAACGGCACTCCGAGCAACCGGGCCCAGGAGCTGTATTATCGATTTTTGTGCCGCTGTGCCGCTGCCGGCTGTCGGCACGTGGTGATCACGGCCGGTAATCACGACTCGCCTTCACTGCTCAATGCCCCCCGTGAAGTACTGAAATTCCTCAACGTGCACGTAGTCGGCTGCATGGCCGAGGCGGCGGAAGATGAGCTGGTGGTACTGCACGATGGCAACGGCAAGCCGGCGGCGATTGTCTGTGCCGTTCCCTACCTTCGTGACCGCGATATTCGCCGCGCCGAGGCCGGTGAAACCTTTGAGGACAAGGGAGCCAAGCTGATTGAGGGGATTCGCGACCATTACCGGCAGGTGGGCGAGGCGGCAACGGCCCGGCGTGCCGGATTGGGCGGAAATCTCCCGATTGTCGGCATGGGGCACCTCTTTGCCAGCGGCGGCCGGACCGTTGAGGGGGACGGGGTGCGGGAACTGTACGTGGGGAGCCTCGGCCAGGTTCGTGCCGAGATCTTTCCCGCGTGTTTCGACTACCTGGCTCTCGGGCATCTGCATGTGCCGCAACGGGTCGGCGGTTCGGAGGTCCGCCGCTATTCCGGGGCGCCTCTGCCGATGAGCTTTGGCGAGGCCGGGCAGGAAAAGATCGTCCTGCTGCTGACCGCGGCGAGTAACGGTGTCTCGGTTCAGGAAATTGCCGTACCCTGTTTCCAGTCGCTGGCAACGGTGCGGGGTGACTGGGCCCGTATCAGCGAGCGGCTCGCGGAGCTGCGGAAGGACTCTTCAACGGCTTGGCTGGAGGTCATTTACGACGGCGAGGAGCTCATCGCTGATCTGCAGGAGCGGTTGCGGGAACTGATCGAGGGAACGTCCCTGGAGATCCTGCGCTCAAAGAACCTGCGTCTGGCGGAGCGGGTCTTGTCCGGGATGGCAGCGGAAGAGACCCTGGATGATCTTTCCGTCGAAGATGTCTTTGCCCGTTGCCTGGCTGCCCATGCTGTCCCCGCGGAACAGCGGGATGAACTGGCAGCGGTCTTTCAGGAAGCGGTTCTCGCGCTACATGACCAGGATCCGCGAGGCCCACGGTGAGAATACTCCGACTCTCTTTTAAAAACCTGAATTCTCTGGCCGGTACATGGCAGATCGATTTCACCCATCCCGATTATGTTTCCAGCGGCATCTTCGCCATCACCGGTCCGACCGGAGCGGGCAAGACCACCATCCTTGACGCCATCTGTCTGGCTCTCTATGGCCAGACTCCCCGCCTCAGCAGAATCACCCAGAACGACAACGAAATCATCTCGAGGCAGACGGGCGAATGTTTTGCCGAGGTTGAATTTGAAACGGCCAAGGGGCGCTTTCGCTGCCACTGGAGTCAGCACCGTTCGCGCAAGCGGGTTGACGGGCAACTGCAGTCGCCGAAGCATGAAATCGTCGAGGCTGAGAGCGGAAAGGTCATCGAGTCGAAACTCTCCGCCGTGGCACAAAGGGTGGAAGACGTCACCGGTATGGATTTTGACCGCTTCACCCGCTCGATGCTGCTGGCCCAAGGGGGCTTTGCCGCCTTTCTGCAGGCGACTCCCGACAAGCGGGCCCCGATCCTCGAGCAGATTACCGGTACTGCGATCTACAGCCAGATTTCCATGAAAGTACATGAGTGCACCAGCGAACAGCGCAAGAAGCTGGAGACGCTGCGGCTCGAACTTGACGGAATTCAGCTTCTTGCCCCAGAGGAAGAGGCGGCCCTTCGCCGGGAGCAGGAGGAAAAGCAGCGGCAAGAGACGCAGTTTCTCGCCGCGCTGTCTGAAATCCGGGAGGCCCAGGCCTGGAAAGAGCGGATAGTGCTTCTCGAAGAAGAGCTCAACCGGTTGGAAGAGGCCTGGCGGATCTTTGAAGAGCAGAAACATTCGGCGGCCGCGGAGCTGGCCTGCCTGGCCCAGGCCGCGAAAGCCCTGGCGCTCGAAGGTGAGTACGCACAGCTTGTGGGCATCAGAAGACAACAAGAGGACGAGCGAGCCGAACTGACGAATGCCGCCGAGTTGGCTCCCCACGTGCAATCGAAATTGCAGGCAGCGGGTGAGGCCCTGGCACAGGCGGATCTCGACCTGAAAAAAGCTGCGGACGAGCAACAGCGGGAGGCGGAGCTGATCCGGACAACCCGAACCCTCGATACGACGATCGCTGAAGTGATTTCTCAGGTGAAGGGGCAGCAGGCGGATGCCGAGGCAGGGAAGAAACAGTGTCTTGATTATCGTAGCTCCCTAGCTCGAATCGATGAAGAAATTGCGGCGCTTGCGGGGCTCCTGGGCACTGTCGACGCCTTTCTGGCTGAGCACCGCGCGGATGCGGCCCTGGCCGGAACTCTGGCGGGGATCGCTCAGCAGCTGAAGGCACTGAAGCTGCTTGCCGGTCGCGCTGCGGACAGCCGCACACAGCTGGAGCAGCATGTTTCCCAGAACACGATCCTGGAGCAGGCGCTGCGGCAGACGGAAAGCGATTGGCAGGACGCCGCGCTGGCGGTTTCTGCGGCCGAACAACGTGTGGGAGCGATCCGGGCGGCAGGTGCTGACCATTTGCAGGGCCGGGAACTATCTTCCTGGCGTGGAGAGGCCGAAAAACTGTCAAGCAGGCTGAACCGTCTGCTTGGCCTTGCGGAAGTGCTGACCAGGGTTGGGGAAGCCGGGCAAAAATTGCTCGTGCTTCAGGAACACATGACCGGGCTCGAGAAAAAGCGCTCGGGCTTGATTGCCCAAGAGGCGGAGCTCATGCGGGAGTGCGGCTTGCGCGAGCAGATTGTCCGTCAGCTGCAGGACACGCTCGTTCTGCTCAATCGGGTGCGCGACCTGGAAGCGGAGCGGGCGCAGCTGGTTGATGGCGCACCCTGTCCACTGTGCGGCGCCACGGAACATCCCTATGCAGCCGGTACTGTGCCGGAGCCGGACACGGCACGGCAGGAACTGGAACGGGCGGGCAGGGCGTATAAAGAGAGCAGCGAACAGCTTTCACGTGTCAGGGCGGACCTGGCTGCAGTCGGCAAGGAGCTCGAGCAGGCCGGCCTGCAGCAGGCGGAATGCCGGGAGCGGCTGGAACGCGATGAGTCTTTTTGCGCGGCCGGATGGGCCGAGCTTGCCCTTGCCGCCGCTGCCTTGCCACGGAATGAATGCCTCTCCGCGGAGCTCGACAGCTGCCGGGAGGAGCTTGCGTACTGCCGCACCGTGATCCGTGAAGCCGAAGATCGGGAAAAGGAGCTTGCAACGGCAAGCGCAACCCTCGCCACGGCCAAGGAGGCGCTGAATCGCCACGACAAGGCGCGGCAGGCCGCGGAACTTGGCAAAGAGGCCGTGGTCCATGCTCTCGAGCGTGTGACGCGCGAAAATGAGACGCTGCGGGAAGAGCTCGTGCGGGCCAGTGCCGAAGCGGGACAAGCCGTGGCAGCGTATGGCTGTCAGGCGGTTACTCCGGAGTCCGTCGATGGAATCCTTGCCGCCTTGACCGCACGTCACGCTGACTATCTTCAGCAGCAGCAGGAAAAAGAGCGTCTGGAAAAGGCCCTGTCGGAGGTGGTCGCCAAGAAGGGCCAGGCGCAGGCACTCCTGGCCGTGGCCGAAACAAATCTCACCGCTGCCGGGCAGCGCATTGCCGCCAGCCTGTTGCAGCGGGACACCCTGGCGGAACAGCGCCGGGAGTTGTTTGGCGAGCGCAATCCGGACTGCGAGGAACGACGACTGGCTGCAACGCTTGCCCAGGCGGCACAGCAACGCGAAGACGCGCTGCGGAACCGGGATGCCCTGCAGCATGAAAGTGCCGGGCTGGAACTGCGGCTGCGGAAACTCAGCGGGTCCCTTGCCGCCCGGGCAGCGCAGCTTCGTACGCTCGAATCCGCCCTGCAGCACAGGCTGCGGGAAGCCGGTTTTGCCGATGAGCCCGCCTTCCAGCAGGCACGCCTGCCGCAAGCACGTCTTGAGGAGCTCTCCCGCCTGGCTGAAGAGCTGCGGCGGAATGAGGTGGAGCTGCAGACCCGCCGCCGGGACCGATCGACCGCTTTACAGCAGGAGCGGGACAAGAAGCTGTCGGAAAAAACTCTCGAGCAGATCAGGGAAGCACAGTCGGTCGGCAGCGCGCAGCTGCATGAGCTGCAAAAGGCTTTAGGCGCGATTGCGCAGAGACTTCAGCAACATGCCGGAGAGCAGCAGCGTCAGCGGGAACGCCTGCAGGCCCTGGAATTGCAGAAAAAGGAGTGTGCCCGCTGGGAGCGGCTGCACGCGCTGATCGGCTCCAGTGACGGGAAAAAATTCCGCAATTTTGCCCAGGGACTGACGTTCGAGCTGATGGTCGGCCACGCCAATCGCCAGCTGCGGAAAATGAGTGACCGCTACATCCTGGTCCGCGACCACGAGGAACCGCTGGAGTTGAATGTCCTCGATAACTACCAGGCCGGAGAGGTCCGCTCAACCAGGAATCTTTCCGGTGGCGAGAGTTTCATTGCCAGCCTGGCGCTGTCCCTTGGCCTTTCCGGCATGGCCAGCCGCAATGTGCGGGTCGATTCGCTGTTCCTTGACGAAGGCTTCGGCACCCTCGACGAAGATGCCTTGGAAACCGCGCTGGAAACCCTGGCGGGCCTGCAGCAGGACGGCAAGCTGATCGGCATCATTTCTCACGTGCCGGCTCTGAAAGAGCGCATCGGGACGCAGATCCAGGTTGAGTCAGGCAGTGCCGGGCGCAGCAGTCTCCGTGGTCCGGGTTGCCGACGGATTGCGTGAGGAGGCCCAGCATGCACTATCCGGCAGCCGACTCGATAGTGTGACGAGAAAAATTATTTCCATCACTTTCCGCTGCTGTGGTAGACTTACCCGAGCCTTTCCGGTTGCCGGATTCTCTCCCGGAGACTGGAATATTCTAGCCGTCTCCAGCCCTGAATCAGGAACCGGTCTATGAAGTATTACCCAATGAATATGGACATCCGCGGCAAAGTCGCCATTATTGTCGGCGGCGGTGCGGTTGCCGAACGCAAGTGCCAGATGCTCCTGGAGGCAGGCGCCGCTGTGACGGGAGTTGCCCCCCGTCTTTCCAAGGGACTGCGCCGTCTTCTGGAAAAGGGAAGTATCAGCCATCGTGCCCGTGACTATCGTCCCGGCGATCTGGCCGGGGCCTTTCTGGTTTTTGCCGCTACCGGCGATCGTACCATCAGCCGCGCCGTGGCCGAAGAGGCCACGGAGTGGCGGATTTTGGCGAACATTGCCGATATGCCGGAGCGGAGCGATTTTACCACCCCGGCGGCGGTCGCCCGGGGTGAACTGCTGCTGACCGTTTCCACCGGAGGCAAATGCCCCGTACTGGCCAGGGAAGTTCGGGAAGAGCTGCATGCCCGCTACGGCGAAGAGTACGGTGAGGTGTTGCGGATCCTGGGCGCGGTTCGTGAGAAACTGCTGGCCTCAAAAATAGGCTGCCATGCGATGAAAGAAATTCTGCATTCCCTTATTTCCCACAACCTGCCGGGCATTTTGCGCGGCGATTCCCCGGAGGCCGTCGACCGGTTGCTCCGGGAGATTGCCGGTCCGGGATTCAGCCTCAGCGAACTGGGCCTGGAAAAGAGGACGTCCGAATGAGTGTGTATTTGCATATGACGGTTCTGGTGCTGTATGGAGCGGCGACCCTCCTCTACCTGCTGTACCTTGCCCGGCAACGCGACGCCGTCGGCCGCATCTCCCGGTGGGTGCTGACAGCGGGATTTATCTCTCACTGCGCCTTTACCTTTTTCCGCTACCTGGAAGCGGGACATACACCGATAACCAACCTTCATGAGTCTCTCTCGTTTTTCAGCCTGACCATTGTCGCGGTATTCCTCGGTTTCCAGCACCGCTACCGCTCCGCGGTCCTCGGCTCCTTCGTGACCCCCGTGGCGCTGCTGGTCATGGTGACGTCGACGATCTTTCCCTCGGCGATTACCCCGTTGAATCCCGCGTTGAAAAGCGGCTGGCTCGGATTTCATACGGTTGCCGCCTTTGCCGGATACGCCGCCTTTGCCATTGCCTTCTGCGCGGGAATCATGTACCTGCTCCAGGAGCATGCCCTGAAAAAAAAGAAGCTGGGCGCCATGTATCACCGGCTTCCTTCACTGGAAACCCTTGACGACATCAACTACCGCTGTCTGACCATCGGTTTCCCGCTTTTGACGATTGCCATCGTCTCCGGGGCCATCTGGGCGGAATCAGCCTGGGGCGCCTATTGGAGCTGGGACCCGAAAGAAACCTGGTCATTGATCACCTGGTTCGTCTATGCCGCGCTGCTCCATGGCCGGTTGACCACCGGCTGGCGGGGAAGCAGGGCCGCCATTCTGGCGATCGTCGGTTTTTGCGTGCTTCTTTTTACGTTCCTCGGGGTGAATCTCTTGCTGCCGGGACTCCATAGCTACAGGTAATGCAGAAACAATGAATATTATCGTTGTGGGACTTTCCCATCATTCAGCGCCAATAGATCTCAGGGAAAAGCTTGCTTTCGCTGCCAACAGCATTGAAGAGCCGCTTCGCGAGCTGGTTTCGCTTCCCGATATCGCGGAGGGGCTCATCGTCTCAACCTGCAACCGGGTCGAGGTCTATGCCGTTACCCGCGACATCGCTGCCGGGATCGCCCAGATCAAGCGTTTTCTGGCTGATTTTCACGACCTCTCTTTTGACGCTGTCGAGCCCCACCTCTATGGCTACCATGGCGAACATGCCATCCGCCATGTTTTCAGGGTCGCGTCCAGCCTTGATTCGCTGGTTGTGGGCGAAGCCCAGATCATCGGGCAGATCAAAGCGGCCTATGGCTATGCCGCCGAATACAAGTCTTCCGGCCTGATTCTCAACCGCTTTCTCCACAAGGCCTTTTCCGTAGCCAAGCGGATCCGGACCGAAACCGGCATTGCCTCTTCAGCGGTTTCCGTTGCCTTTGCCGCGGTCGAACTGGCGAAAAAAATCTTCGGCAATCTCTCCGACAAGACGGTGCTCCTGATCGGCGCCGGTGAAATGGGCGAACTGGCGGCGAAACATTTCGTCTCCGGCGGCGTCCGTGACGTGCTCGTGGCCAACCGGACCTTTGAACGGGGAGAGCGCCTTGCCGAAGAGTTCGGCGGCCGGGCGGTGCGTTTCGATGATCTTTTCGACCACCTGCACAAAGCCGATATCGTGCTGTCTTCGACCGGCGCCGCCCATTTTATCCTCGAGCCGAAGAGGGTTTCCGAAGTTCTCCGCCGCCGCAAGCTGCGCCCGATGTTTTTCATCGACATTGCCGTGCCGCGGGATATCGATCCGGAAGTGAACAGCCTGGAGAACGTCTACCTCTACAACACCGACGACCTGCAGGGCGTGGTGGAAAACAACCTGGAGCAGCGCCGGCGGGAGGCGGAAAAGGCCGAGGAGATTGTTGCCGGAGAAATCGGCCAGTTTCAGGCCTGGCTTGCTTCTCTCGAGGTGGTGCCGACGATTGTCGCCCTGCGCAACCATTTTGAAGGGATTCGCCGGGCGGAGCTGGCAAAGACCCTCTCCTCGTGGAAGGATCTCTCGCCGGAAGAGGAAAAGCGCCTGGAGTTGCTTACTTCCGCCATCATCAACAAGCTGCTCCATGTTCCGACCAATGTCCTGAAGCAGACCGGACAGGGAAATCGGACCGATCTGTATCTCGATGCCGTGCGGAACCTTTTTGCCCTCACCACCGAACCGGCCGGAGGGCCGGACGAACCTCCGCAGGACGAGGAAGAGGGGTAGAAAGACAAGCGGAGATTCGTGGCGGTTTGGCCTGTCCGGAACGGATTTTCCCGCGGGGAGTTCAGCTGCCCACCCGGTAAGTAATAAATTGATACAATATGGCTAACCAATTCTAATGGAGAACCTGTCAACGATGGCAAAACTACTGAAAATTGGAACCCGCAGCAGTCCGCTGGCCCTTTGGCAAGCCGAATGGGTGAGCGCCCGGATTCGGGAACGCTACCCGGAAATTGAGGTCACCTTGGTGAAAATCAAGACCACCGGCGATAAAATTCTCGATGTGCCGTTAGCGCAGGTGGGCGGCAAAGGCCTTTTTGTCAAGGAGATCGAAGATGCGATGCTCAGGGGCGAGGTGGATATTGCCGTCCATAGCATGAAGGACGTTCCGACCGTGTTCCCGCCGGGACTCGGTCTCTCCTGCATTACCAAGCGGGAGGACCCGCGGGACGCACTTATTTCCCGGGGTCTTTCCTTTGCCGATTTGCCCCACGGTGCGCGGATCGGAACCAGCGCTCTCCGTCGCCAGGCCCAGCTTCTGGCGCAGCGGCCCGACCTGGAAATGGTGGTGATTCGCGGAAATGTCCAGACCCGCCTTGCCAAACTGGAGGACGAGGGGCTGGATGCGGTAATTCTCGCGGCAGCCGGCCTGAAGCGGCTCGGTTTTGCCGGCCGGGTGACGGAGTACCTGCCGGTGGAGCTGTCACTGCCGGCGATCGGCCAGGGGGCGCTGGGGATTGAGTGCCGCCTTGACGACCAGGAACTTGTAAAGTTGATTTCCTTCCTGAATGATCCGGATACGCACCAGGCTGTCGGCGCCGAGCGGGCCTTTCTGCTGCGCTGTGAAGGCGGCTGCCAGGTTCCCATTGCCGCCTTCGCTGAAACGGCGGGAGGGCAGCTGCGGCTCACCGGGTTCATTTCCGCGGTGGATGGCAGCCGCTCGGTGCGCGGTACCATCAGCGGCCCGGCGGAATCCTTCCTTTCGCTTGGAACGGAGCTCGCCGACCGGCTGCTGTCGGATGGCGGCCGCGAGATCCTGAGCGAGGTCTACCAGCGCGAGCTGGCCGTCGATCAGGAAATCCCGGTTTAGAAAGTCAGGAAAAGGGTTGAAGATTTGTGCTCGTAAGTCGCAAGAAGGAAGATCTGAGAGTTTCGGTAGTTGCGGCTTTATTCTTTTCAAAATTCGAGATGCAGACCTGCCTGGTTTTCGAAAACCAGGCAGGTCTCACGGTGCTTAATAATTGATGCTTGGTGCAAAGAAGAATGACAGTGAAAAGTGAAAAAAACGGCTATGTCTATCTGATCGGCGCCGGTCCCGGTGACCCGGGCTTGATTACCCTGAAGGGCAGGGAATGCATCGCCCGGGCTGAAGTAATCCTCTATGATTATCTGGCGCACAAGGAGCTGCTGTCCTTTGCGCGCCCTGATGCCGAGCTGATCTATGCCGGCAAGGTCGGTGGCGCCCACAATCGTGAACAGTGGCAGATCAACGAGATGTTGGTGGAGAAGGCTCAACAGGGTAAGGTTGTAGCACGCCTCAAAGGGGGGGACCCTTTCATTTTCGGCCGTGGCGGAGAAGAATGCGAGGCGCTGGTAGAGGCAGGGATCCCTTTTGAAATCGTGCCGGGGGTAACCGCGGCGGTGGGTGCGGCAGCCTATGCCGGCATACCTCTGACTCACCGGGATTTCACCACTTCCGTTACCTTCGTTACCGGTCATGAGAGCAGCGGCAAGGAGGTTTCGGGAATTAATTGGCCGCAGCTGTCGCTCGGTAACGGGACGCTGGTCTTCTACATGGGCATGAAAAACCTCGCCCAGATTACCGCCAACCTCATCGTCCATGGCCGGCCCTCGCAGACGCCGGTGGCACTGGTCCGATGGGGTACGCGTCCTGAGCAGGATGTCCTGACCGGGACCCTTGCCGACATCGCCGGGAAGGCTCACCAGGTAGGCTTCAAGGCTCCGGCCGTCATTATTGTCGGCGACGTGGTGCGTCTGCGGGACAAGTTGCGCTGGTTCGATGCCCGGCCCTTGTTTGGCAAGAGAATTCTCGTTACCCGGGCAACCGACCAGGCTGGGGTTTTTTCCCATCTCCTCGAGGGCTATGGCGCCCAGGTTCTGGAGTGTCCGACCATTGTCGTGACCCCGCCGGAAAGCTTTGCGGCCCTGGACGAGGCGCTTCATGCTCTCAACGACTATGATTGGCTGATCTTTACCTCGGTGAATGGCGTGAAGTACTTTTTCGAGCGGCTTTTCGAACTGGGTTTCGACAGCCGGGCGCTGGGCTCGTGCCGGGTCGCCGCGGTCGGTTCAAAAACCAGCGAAGCGCTGGCCAACCATGGCATCAGGCCTGATCTGCTTCCCTCCGGCTTTCATGCCGAAGGACTGGTCGAAAAATTTGCCGAACAGGGGGTGGCCGGCCAGAAGGCTCTCTATCCGAAAGCCGACCGGGCTCGCGACGTTCTTCCCCGGGGTCTTGCTGCGCTGGGCATGGAGGTAGTGGTTCCGGTCGCCTATCGAACCGCCATTCCGGATTCCCTTTCCGCTGAGGCCCTCGAGGCTTTAGAGGAGCGCCGGGTCGATTGCGTAACGTTCACCTCTTCGTCAACGGTCAGTAATCTTGCCACGCTGTTGGGTGAAAACCGGCTTATTCACCTCCTGCGGGGGGTTGCCGTCGCGTCGATCGGTCCGGTCACCTCCGCCACCTGTCGCGAACTGGGGCTGCGGGTCGATTTGGAGCCGGAAAAATCTACCATTGAAGCACTGACGGATGCAATCGTGACCCAGTATTCATCACATTAAGATTTCAGGCGCGAAACTATTCTTCTGCTCAGGAGGTTTTTATGAAAAGGTTCTGGTTGTGTGTGATGGTTCTGCTGGCCGTTCCCGTTTTCCTGGTCTCGTGCGAAAGCAAGAAGATGACGCCGGAAGAAGGTTCCGCCAAGATCATAGAGCCGGCAATGCTGCTTTCGAAGGATGAGGCAAAAGCTCTCACGGGTGTCGATTTCGGCGAATGTCAAACTGAAGAACGCAGCGTGGTCGGACAGAAACTCTGCGTCTATGACAAAGGTACTTCCTTTTTACAGGTGGGGCTGTCCCAGGTGGCCTTCATGAACAAGAAGACCCTGGATTCCGGCAGCACGCCCGAATCCATTTACAAAACAACGAAAGAGGCATTCACGGGAGCAGCCAGTATCGACGGGGTTGGTGATGATAATTTTCTCGCACCCCCGGGACTGCATATCTTGAGAAACGGCTATTATATAACCATCTCGCTGGGCATGGCCGGTGACAAGGAAAAGCTGAAAGCGGCGGGATTAAAAGCTGTCGAGAATCTCGATAAGCTGAAATAGAAATTTGCTCCCGGGGTTCCACGCGGATGCCCCGGAGCAAAGCCAGGGGATTACTTCCCCCGCAGTGAGCTGATTCAAGGAGGAAAAGTATGTTCTATCCTAACTATCGAGGTCGCCGCATCCGTGGCAGGGAGGTATTTCGCCGGATGGTCCGCGAAACCGGCCTTTCGGCCAATGACCTGATTTATCCGATGTTTGCGGCGTTCGGTTCCGGTATACGCAAAGAAATTTCCTCCATGCCCGGTATCTACCAGCAGTCGGTGGAAAACATCGTAAGCGAGGCCCGGGAGGTACACGAGTTGGGCATCCCGGCGGTTATTCTTTTCGGTATCCCTGAGTTCAAGGATGCTGTCGGCAGCAGTGCCTTTCTGGAGCAGGGGGTAGTGCAGGCGGCGATCAGGGCGTTGAAGAAGGCGGTTCCCGATCTGGCGGTCATTACCGACGTCTGTATGTGCGAGTATACCGATCATGGGCACTGCGGCGTGATCAAGAACGGTGATGTGGACAATGATGCCACCCTCGAACTTCTCTGCCGGGAGGCCCTTTCCCATGCGGAAGCGGGTGCCGACATGGTTGCGCCCTCGGATATGATGGACGGCCGGGTCCGGGCAATCCGGTCGGCCCTTGACGAAAATGGTTTCAATCAGTTGCCGATCATGAGTTATGCGGTCAAATATGCCTCCGGCTACTACGGCCCGTTCCGTGAAGCCGCCGAATCGGCCCCTCAGTTCGGTGATCGCCGCTCCTACCAGATGGATCCCGCCAACCGGCTCGAAGCGATCCGTGAGGCGGTCATGGATGTGGAAGAGGGCGCGGACATCCTGATGGTGAAGCCGGGGCTCCCCTACCTGGATATCGTGCGGGAGGTGCGAAACGAGTTTAACCTGCCGTTGGCGGTCTACAATGTCTCCGGGGAATACAGCATGGTCAAGGCCGCGGCACGGAACGGCTGGATCGACGAGGACCGTGTGGTGATGGAAACCATGACCGCCTTCAAACGGGCTGGCGCGGATCTGATCCTGACCTACCATGCGAAGGAAGTGGCCCGGCTCCTGCGGAATGGTTGGTAGCGCTTTTTCGTGAAACATCCATGAAACATTAGCGCGGCAGGTGCAGAAAGCGCTTCAAAAATAGCACCTTTTGTGCTACTTTCCTTCAAGTTCAACTTCCTTTATTACTGTCTGGCAGTCGGGTGACGGCCACGAACCACAACCTATCAGCAAGAACCAATCAATTCTATGGCCAAGATAATCTGCATAGCGAACCAGAAGGGCGGAGTCGGTAAGACCACGACAGCGGTGAATCTCGGCGCCTCACTTGCCGTTGCCGAGAAAAGAACTCTCCTCGTGGATATGGACCCCCAGGGCAATGCCGGCAGCGGCGTTGGTGTCGAGAAGGACGCCCAGCGGGAAAATATCTACCACGCCCTTATTAATGACGCCGACCCGTTGGCTGCCATCATCAAGACTACCCTCCCGGGTCTGGATATCCTCCCATCCTCCGATGACTTGGCCGGAGCGGAGCTGGAGCTGGTTTCACTTCCCGACCGGGAACAGAGACTTGCCCGGATCCTGGCAGCCGTTGACGATTCCTACGAATATGTTCTTATCGACTGCCCCCCGTCCCTGGGGCTTTTGACCCTGAACGCCATGGTTGCCGCCAAGTCGGTGCTGGTGCCGCTGCAATGTGAATTTTATGCAATGGAGGGACTTTCCAAGATTCTGAAGACGATCCGTCTGGTGAAAAAGGGGCTGAATCCATCCCTGGCGGTTGAAGGTATCCTGTTGACCATGTATGATGGAAGAAATAACCTTTCACGCCAGGTAAGTGAGGAGATCCGTCAGCATTTTGGCGAAACCGCCTTCAGGACGGTAATCCCCCGTAATGTCAGGCTTTCAGAGGCACCGAGTCATGGGAAGCCGATTATTCTCTACGATATCTCTTCGCGGGGCGCCTCCAGCTACCTCGAATTGGCGAAAGAGATTATTGAAAGGGAGGGCGTGAATGGTTAAAAAGACCGGACTTGGCAGGGGCATGGCAGCTCTTCTGGAGGTTGTTGAGGACGAGGGGAAAAATAACGGGTATTTTTCCTGTCCGATCGAGGAGATCAAGCCGAACGCCGAGCAGCCGCGCAAGCGGTTTTCCATCGAAAAACTGGAGGAGTTGGCTGCCTCCATTCGTGAAAAGGGCATTATCCAGCCTCTGGTTGTCCGGAAGATGCGGGAACACTACGAGCTGGTGGCCGGGGAAAGGCGCTGGCGGGCGGCGCAGAAGGCGGGTCTCCGCGAGGTTCCCGTGGTCATCCAGGATATTTCGGATGACGCTGCCCTGGAAATTGCCCTGATTGAGAATATCCAGCGCGAAGACCTGAATGTCATCGAGCAGGCCGAGGCCTTTCACTCTCTGATTGAAAAATTTCATCTTTCCCAGGAAGAGATGGCTCGGCGGGTGGGAAAAGATCGTTCCACGGTTGCCAATTCCCTGCGGCTGTTAAAACTGCCAACTACGATAAAGAATGACATTCTCGAGGAACGTCTCAGTATGGGGCATGCCCGGGCCATTCTTTCCCTGGAGACGAACGAACTCATGGAGCAGGCCCGCCAGGAAATTCTGGCGAAACGCCTTTCCGTGCGGGAAACGGAAAACCTGGTCAAGCGGCTGAAGGCAAAGCGGACAGTAAAACCGAAGGCTCTCCCTGCTCCCGAAATGACCGCGGTTGTTGACAGCCTCAAGCGTCGCTTTATGACAAAAGTCGCAATTCGTCAAAGTGGCAAAGGCGGAAAAGTGGAGATTTCGTTTTCCTCGCTGGATGAATTGACCAGAATAATCGACATCCTTACACCCTGACAGGGTTCGTCCGACGTCCCGCA
>JAJZQA010000362.1 GCA_021810985.1 Deltaproteobacteria bacterium | reverse complement strand
TTGCTGTCATTACCACGCATAATATTCTCCAGCAATTTCAATATATTGTGCGAGGTAATATAGCATAAATTGACACTTTTCTGAATCAAAAAGAGCTAGTTTTTCAACAACCTGTTAGTGTCAACCGTGCCGTAGCCGCTAAGTTCGGGATTTCCCTGGACTGAACGGATTTTGACTACTGCCCCGTACTTTGACTAAAGAGCGTGCATGAATACTACCGGATTGATGACAACCTTGAGAATGAAAGCCATGGGATCATTTGCGTCGAAGATCTTCCTTGCCCAGGCATTTTCCATCCTCATTCTTTCCCTGGTGTTTACCGGCTACTTCATCCATCGGGAACGCAGGGCCATGACGGAGATCCTTCTCGGCAAGGGAACCCTTCTCGCGCAGCAACTGGCCGACACCGGCAGGATCGGCGTGTTTGCCGAAAGCCCGGAACTGCTGGCTGAACCGATGCGCGCGATCATGGAACAAAAGGATGTGCTGCAAGCCAGGGTCTTCAACCTTGAGGGCAAATTGATCAGTGGCCGGAATGTCGTCCAGGGTACAAAAAAGGGGACCGTCATCCGGGAAAACCTGCCGGGAAGCGCCGTTCCCTCTCCCCAGCCGAAGAAGCCACTAACTATCAGCAAAACCGGAATCAGCGAATTCTGGGTACCTATTCAATCTGCCCCGCTCTTCTCTCCCGAAGAAGCCCACATCTACACCGACAATCCGGAGCAGAAAGACGATCGCATCATCGGCTATGCCGTAGTGGCCCTTGACACGAGCCGCCTGGACAGTACCTATCGGGGCCTCATCTGGAAAAGCATCAGTCTTTGCCTGGCTTTTCTTGCCGTGGCCCTCTGGTTTGCCTACCGGATCGCCCATGGCATATCCAGGCCCTTGAATTCCCTCAAGGAACGAGTCAATGCTCTCGGCAAAGGCAAGGCGGTCGAAAGCATCCAGGTGGAAACAAACGACGAGATCGGGGAGCTTTCGTCGGCCTTCAATACCATGGCGGAATCTCTCCGGATCCGCGACCAGGAAAAAGAACACCTTGAAGCCATGCTGCGCCAGGCCCAAAAGATGGAGGCTATCGGCCAGCTCGCCGGTGGGGTTGCTCACGATTTCAACAATATCCTCTGCGCCATCATCGGTTTCGGGACACTTCTCGAGATGGGCATGGAAAAAAATGATCCGGCCCGGCGGCACCTGGACCAGATTCTTTCGGCCGCAGACCGGGCAACAAGCCTGACCCAGGGTCTCCTCACTTTCAGCCGGAAGCAGATTCTCAATCCGCACCCGGTGAACCTGAACGCCATTGTACACCGGATCGAAAAGATGTTGAACCGCCTGCTGACCGAAGATATCGAACTTCGCTTGTCGCTTTCCGGACAGGAACCCAATGTCCTTGCTGATTCGGGGCAGATCGACCAGGTGCTGCTCAATTTGGCCACAAACGCTCGCGATGCCATGCCGAATGGCGGGTTGCTGACCATAACCACAGGTGAGGCAAAGCCGCCGGAAGAGTTCCTTGCCACCAGCGCTTTACTTCCGGCAACGCGCTATGCCCTGCTCACGGTTACCGATTCGGGCAGCGGGATTGCGGAGGAAACGCGGGAAAAGATCTTCGAGCCTTTTTTCACGACCAAAGATGTGGGAAAAGGGACCGGACTCGGCCTATCCGTGGTCTATGGCATCGTCAAACAGCATAATGGCCATATTCTCGTAAACAGTGATCCGGGAAAAGGTACTTCGTTTCTGATCTATCTTCCGATGACGTCAAATGACAATCTGCCGCCTGAAAGTTCGAACAGCCCGTCCCTCCCCGTTGCCGGGACGGAAACCCTGCTCGTGGTGGAAGACAACCCGGAAGTATTGAACCTCCACCGCACGGTCCTGGAAACATTCGGCTACGGAATTATCGAGGCGTTAAACGGTGAAGATGCCATCGAGCAATTTAACAGGCATCAGCAAGAGATCGACCTGATCATCATGGACGTGGTAATGCCCAAGATGAATGGCAAACAGGCCTACCTGGAAATCGCGAAGATCCGCCCCGACGTAAAAGTTCTTTTCATGAGCGGGTATACCGCGGACATCGTCCTGGAAAAGGGGATTTCCATTGACGACTTCAACTTCATGCATAAGCCGGCAACACCCATGGAACTGCTGCGAAGGATTCGCGATATTTTGGATGCATGAGAAACATCTCCGCGAGTGAATGATTTTTCTCGAAAAAAACCTCGATCAGCTTTCGCGTCACCTGTCCTTGCCCGGCCGTATTTTCGTTTCATTTCCACTTTCAGACTAGCTCCGGATGATTCATTCGCTCTTCCAATTCAGAAAACAAATTTTGAATTTGCTCATTGAATGACGCCTATATTTCCTGTATGATGCCGGCCTTGAAGGTAGCGGTTAGCCATGAGCTATCGACTACATGTAAGGAGAAGTTATGCCCCTCGTCGAAGCGCTGAAAACCTACCGGCTGCATTTACTCCTCTCCCTGTCCTTTCTAGTGGGACTTTACTACGCAGTCATTCCGGAGATGGTTCTCCAGTGGTACAACGACGACAATTATTCCCACGGTTTTATTATCCCTCTCATCTCCGGCTGGTTTCTTTACACCCGTTGGGACAGCTTGAAAAAGGCACTTGTTGAACCTTGGGGACCGGGTCTGCTGATCATCATTTTTGGCCTGGCCCAACTGACCATTGGCTGGCTTGGTACCGAGTACTTCACCATGCGCTCTTCCCTGGTCGTTCTGCTGGCGGGAATGACTCTTTACCTGCTCGGCAAGGGAGTTTTCCGTATAGCGCTTCTTCCCCTGGCGTACCTGCTCTTTATG
>JAJZQA010000017.1 GCA_021810985.1 Deltaproteobacteria bacterium | reverse complement strand
TACCAGTACTGCTCGTACGAGTCACTTTGACACTCATGTAGATTCTCCTGTAATTCCAATTCCATATCAAGGCCCTCTCTGCGTTGGCTCGTCTTCGGCAACTAAGCGTACTCTTCAGTAAGCCTGGCATCCCACTATCCTCGCTGACTTGAGATCATCCTTGATCTGGAATTGGTAGTACTTACTCGACAAATATGCCGTAAACAAATCATGCAGGGTTGAATTCACAAACTTTTTTGCTATAGTTTTGAAGATTTTCTACGTAGTCCATAATAAGGAGAAACACTCATGAAACTTGATGATGTGAAAAAAATTGCAAAAGATCGGGGAATACTGGGTAAAAATATGAAAAAAGCGGAAATCATTCGGGCAATTCAGCGTGATGAAGGGAATTGCGATTGTTACAATACCAACACATCTGACACCTGCGGACAGTTTTCCTGCCTCTGGCGTGACGATTGCCGCTAACCCCACTTCGTCAATATCTTCTCACCAGGTCAATAACGGTAACCTCCGGGGGGGCCAGAAAACGGATCGGTGGCCCCCAGGTCCCCGTTCCTCTGCTCACATACAGAAAGCAGGTATCGAAAATCCAGGAAAGACCGGTCTTAACAGGATAGAACAGCTTCGTCACCAGTCCGAACGGATAAATCTGTCCTTTATGGATGTGCCCTGAAAGTTGCAGATCGAAAAAACCAACGCTCTGCTTTGCCGCCACTGGCCGATGTTTCACGAGCAAGACAAATCGACCGTTGGGAGCTTTTTTCAGGAGTTCCTCTTCGTTTATTTTCCCTGACTTGAATCTTGCGCCGGCAGGATCATCCACGCCGGCTACAGTGATTATTCCGGAAACATCCAGCAATTCACCTTGAAGTACACTAAACCCCGCTTGTCGCGTGAAGTCCAAAGAATTCTTGGCCCCGGCATACCACTCATGGTTGCCGGTAACCGCAATCTTGCCGAAGGGAGTATGGACTTTACCCAGCATGTCGGAAAGCGACGTCATTCCATCCATCTGACCGTCCACCAAATCTCCGGTTGAAACCAGCAAGTCCGGTTGCGCCATTTCGATTTCGCGGATGATTTTCTCCAGCCTTTGCTCTCGGATGATCAGGCCGAGATGGACGTCGGAAATCTGAACAATCCTGAAAGACTTGATCGATGGTGGAAGTTTGCTGGTCGGTATTACGATTTTTTCCAACCTGACAGCCTGTGCCTCAAGATACCCGTAAATGGTAATGCCGAACGAAAGGAAGGCAGCAAACAGAAAAGCCTGACGAGCGGTAACGAAAACCAAGGCCTCCCGCTGAAAACATAGACCTCCCAGCCAGAGCAGGAGACGCGCGAGATCAATCATCATCATTGTCACGCAGAAGAGAAAGAGAAAACCCATCCAGGTGTAGCCAACTACGGCAAGAGGAACAGCAACCGTTTCAATCCCTTCTCTTTCGATAAACCGGACAAGAATCGGAGCCAGGATCATCAGCGTCATCCAGGCAACGAGGGCAACAGTGCCCAAGGTAGTCAGCGGGAACGCGGCATTCACCTTACGGAAGGCATAGTAGTGCATTCCCGCATAAAGCGAAACAAACGTCAGCAGAAACAATGACATGATCAATTTACTCCCACGTCAGTCAATACCGGATGACTGGCGGTTACTCCTCCTGCCAGGAAACAGTGCAAGCGCACGAACCTGCAATCTGTCCATATAGTAGTAAACCACCGGCGTAATGTAAAGTGTCAGCAACTGCGAAACGATAAGACCGCCAACCACCGCCAAACCCAAGGGGCGCCGTCCCTCGGCGCCGGCGCCGAAACCGATGGCGATGGGTAGGGTTCCCATGAGGGCAGCCATGGTGGTCATCATGATGGGACGAAAACGTATCAAAGCGCCCTGGCAGATTGCCTCCAGTGGCTGTTTCCCTTCCCTGCGCTGTGCCTCGAGGGCAAAGTCGATCATCATGATGGCATTTTTCTTTACAATCCCGATCAGCATGATCACCCCGACAAAGGCATAGACATCCAAGTCCTTATGAAACAGCATGAGTGTCATCAGCGCACCGAAGCCCGCAGCGGGAAGTCCGGACAGAATCGTTAATGGATGGATGAAACTCTCATAGAGAATGCCGAGAACAATGTAGATAACCAGAACCGCCATGAGCAGGAGCAGCCAGAGTCCCTTCAGCGAAGCCTGGAAGGCCTGGGCAGTCCCCTGGAAGCTGGTGGAGATGGTTGCCGGAAGTGTCTCCCGGCCAAGATTTTCCACCAGAGACACGGCATCACCCAAAGCAACTCCCGGTTTCAAATTGAATGAAATGGTAACAGCGGGAAGCTGGCCCTGGTGATTTACCGTAAGCGGCCCGAGCCCCTTGGTAATCGTTGCAACCGTATTGAGAGGCAAGAGTTTCCCGTTATCGGCTTGGACATAGAGCATGGCCAGTGCTGACGGATCCTGCTGGTATTGCTCCGCCAGTTCCAGGATTACCTGGTATTGGTTGTTCGGTGCATAAATTGTCGTAACCTGTCGCGAACCATAGGCATAATACAGGGCCTCCTCGATCTGTTCCACCGAAACACCGAGCGCGGAGGCTTTGTCTCGGTCGATCTGCACGGTTACCTCGGGATTCTTGATCTGAAGATCACTGGTAACATCCTGCAATTGCTGCAACGCTCGCATCTTCGCTTCAAGTTCGGCTGAATGCGCATACAGCTCATCCTTGTCAGGACTTTGCAGGGTAAACTGGTATTGACTCTTGGTCAACCGCCCGCCGATCCGGATTGCCGGAAGATTCTGCAGGTACATCTTGATGCCCGGCACCGTGGCGAGCTTTGGCTTAAGCTCCTGGATAATCTCGTCAGCGGAAAGTTTTCGCTGGTCATGCGGTTTCAAGCGCATGAACATCCGGCCGGTATTACTGGAAGAGCTTGCCCCACCGGAGCCGACGGCCGACATGAAGGCATCTATGTTGGGGTCCTGGGCAACGATGTTCGCCAGTTTTCGCTGATGCGACACCATGTCTTCGAAGGAAATGCCTTGGGCCGCCTCGGTAAAGGCAAAAATCTGCCCGGTATCTTCACTCGGCAGAAACCCTTTCGGCATCTTGACGAACAGCCAGCCGGTAACGACCGTCAAAGCCAGGATAATCGCCAGTATCGCGCGGCGGTGATGCAGAGCCGCATGCAGACTCCGCTCGTAGGCACGGTGCATGGCAGTGAAAAAAGTTTCAATTACCGTGTAGATACGGCCATGCCGTTCCGTGCCGGCGGGACGAAGAAAACGGCTGCAGAGCATCGGAGTCAGGGTCAGGGAAACGAAACCGGAGATGAGGATTGCAATGCTGATGGTAACGGCAAATTCATGAAGAAGCCGGCCCATGATACCGCCCATGAACAGTACCGGAATAAAGACCGCCACCAGCGAAAGGGTCATGGAGAGGATCGTAAAGCCCACCTCCCGCGAGCCCTTCAGTGCAGCCTCAAGCACGTCTTCACCCTGCTCCATGTGGCGGACGATGTTTTCCAGCATGACAATGGCATCATCCACGACAAATCCGACGGAAAGGGTCAGTGCCATGAGGGAAATATTATCGATGCTGAAATCGAAAAGATACATGGCGGCAAAGGTGCCGATAATTGATAAGGGCAGCGCCAGGCTGGGGATAATTGTCGCCGAAAGATTACGCAGAAACAGGAAGATGACCATTATCACCAGACAGATGGTCAGGCCGAGGGTAAATTTTACATCGGCCACCGATTCGCGGATGGACAAGGAGCGGTCGAAAAGAATATTGAGGTCGACGGATGCCGGCATCTGCGCCCGGAAAACCGGAAGCAGTTCTTTGACACTGTTCACCACCTCGATAGTATTTGTACCTGGTTGCCGCTGTACGGCGAGGACCACGGCACGAGTGTTATTGAACCAGTTCGCCACCTTGTTGTTTTCCACGGTGTCGATAACCCGTCCGAGCTCCTCCAGCCTCACCGGCGAACCATTGCGGTAGGCAACGATCAGCGGACGGTATGCCGCTGCGTCGTAGAGCTGGCCGGTTGCCTGGATGGTATAGGACTGCTTCTTACCATCAAGGCTGCCGGTAGGCAGATTGACGTTGCTGTTCTCCAAGGCATTGGCAACCTCGTTGAGGCCGATCTGGCGGCTTGCCAGTTCCTTGGGGTCCAGTTGCGCACGGACCGCGTACTTTTGCGAGCCGAACACCTGAACCTGGGCCACGCCCTCGATCATTGAGATGCGTTGCGCGATGAAGGTGTCGGCATATTCGTTTACCGAATAAAGCGGCAAGGTGGGAGAACTCAGCGCCAGGTAAATAATCGGCTGATCAGCCGGGTTGACTTTGCGAAATGAAGGGGGTGACGGCATGGTAGGCGGCAACTGGCGTGAAGCCCTGGAAATTGCCGCCTGCACATCCTGAGCAGCCGCATCGATATCCCTGGAGAGTTTGAACTGGAGGGTGATGCTCGTGGAGCCGGTGCTGTTGGCGGAGGTCATGGAGTCGACCCCGGCAATGGTGGAGAATTGCCTCTCCAGGGGAATGGCAACCGCCGATGCCATGGTATCCGGATTGGCTCCCGGTAGACTTGCCGTGACCTGGATGGTGGGAAAGTCGACATTGGGCAGGTCGCTCACCGGAAGAAAGCGATAGGCATACAGCCCGAACAAAAGAATCGACACCATGACCAGTGTAGTCATGATCGGCCGGCGGATGAACAACTCCGCAATATTCATGGCCGGGAAACCTTGCCGTTCGTGCTCGCCGCGGCGTTGGTAACCCGAGAGCCGGGTACCAGCTGCAGCTGGCCGTCCGTCACCACGGTTTCTCCCCCGCTCAGGCCTTTTTCAACCACAGTCTCGCCGTTGTAGGTGACACCAGTGACCACCGGTCTCATTTCTACCGTGAGATCAGGCTTCACCACAAAGACAAACACCCCCTCCTGGCCGGTCTGAACAGCTTGCGCCGGCACGGTCACGGCATTCGGAAGCGTGGCAAGGGTCAGGACCACGTTGACGAACTGACCCGGCCAGAGCCTCCGCTGTTTGTTCGGAAAAGTTCCCTTGAGTTTAATTGTGCCGGTTGTCGGGTCCACCATGTTATCGAGGAAATTGATGACGCCCTGCTCGGCGGGGCCCGAATCGTTCGGGATCAACGCTTCCACCTTCAGATCACCGGCGGCCAGATGTTTTTTAATTCCCGCGAGCTCCTTCTCGGGAACTGAAAAGGTTACGTAAATGGGCGTGATCTGGTTAATGGTCACCAAAGTCGGTTCATCATTGGCTTTGACGAGATTGCCCCTTTGTACCATGAGATTGCCCGTGCGACCATCGATCGGGGAGTGGATTGAACAGTATCCCAGCATAACGGCTGCAGTATCTACCGCCGCCCGGCCGGCACGTACCGTCTCGGCAAGTGCCTCGGCATTTGACCGCAACTGTTCATACTGATCCTGCGTCACAATCCCCTCTTCCAGCAATGCAGCATATCGTCTTGCCTGATCACGTGCATACTTCTCCTGAGCAATATCACGTGCGAGGGCTGCTTTGGCCTGGCGCAATACCGCGGCAAAAGGACGGCTGTCGATTGTAAAAAGCAAGGTCCCCCTGCCGACATCCTCTCCTTCGCGAAAATGAACCTCTTCCAACATCCCATTGACCTGAGACTTGATGGAAACGGTTGAGAGCGCCTCAACGGTACCGATGACACGAAGCTGCACCGGCACGGCTTTCCTCAGCGACGTGGAAACGGTAACCGGAACCGCAGGTTTCGCCTTTGGCTTTTCCACATTCCCGGAACAGGAGGCTAGCAAAGTACCTACAGATAAAAGCACCGCAAAAATGAGTCGCTTCAGCGGCATCGCGCCTATCTCCCGAGATTTCCCGCAGGCTGCTCCGTTAGCGGCTGGAGGTGTCATATAAAGCATCCGCTTCCTTTCCGGTAACCGTTATCCCTTCCTGATCCAGCAGCTCTCCGGTGGCTTTCCAATACTGTCCAATGGCTATGGTGTAGTCAGCCTGCGCCTGAATCTGGTTCACCTTCGCGGTAACCAGGTCATTTTGGACATCGACCACCTCTTTGGTTGTTGCCAGCCCGACCTCATTCCGTTTTATATAGGCGCGCATGCGCTCCTCGGCATAGGCGAGACCACGGTCGGCCACATCCAATTGCCGATAGTTTGCCTGAACACCACGGATGGCGCTCCGGACTTCATTCCTGACATTCTCTTCAAGACTCTTGAGCTGCACCTGCGCCTGTTCCGTACTGAGCCGGCTCCTGATAAAATCATTTTTCGCGGCCCGGTTCCCAAGCGGATAACTGAATTGCAGCCCGACTGCCCAGATCGGATAATCCGCGGAGCCAAGCTTTTTCATATCCCGGCCGAAATCTCTTTCGAGTCCGGTGAGAGCGGCACTGGCATTGAATGTCAGGTCCGGCAAGGTCCTGTTATGCGCCACGCGGGTTTGCAGGTCTAGAGTTTCAAGATTTACCCGCTGGGCCTTCAGATCAGGGCGTTGCGACAGTGCCCTCGCGACTGCATCAGCTTCGTTGATAGAATGTTGCTCGCGGGTCGGCGGGTCAATCGGATTCAACGCCTGATGTCCCTCCAGCTGCAGAAGAATTCGTACCACGTCCATCTGATCCATGAACAGCTTTTCCGCATCAATCAACTCCTTCTCCCGCGCAGCAACACCGAATTCGGCATTCAGTATTTCCATGGCCGGAAGAACACCGGCTCTCACCTGTCCCTTGGTATCAGCGAGAATTTTTTGAGAAAGGACAAGGGCTGACTTTCTTGCCTCAAGGTTCTCCTTCAGACTGTATAAGGTAAAATATGCGGAACGGACTCTGGTAACGACATCCATCAGGGTATTTTTGAAGAGATCGATGGAAGCCGTCTTGTTATTTATTGCCACGGCAATGCCAATTTCGGTAGCCTCCCGGCCAAAGTTTTTGAGAAGTGGCTGTGCATAGCTTGCCACAAGTTCCGATCTCCAGTAATCATCGAGAAATCCACGAGTTGGATCAGCATTGTTGCGATTCCAGAGATTAGTATAGGAAAACCCCAGCGAACCGCCAATGGGCAGGAGCTGGTTGATGCCCGCATCTGCCTGGAGGCTTTTTTGCCGGCTGATCAGGGCACCGGAGACGACAGTGCTGGCCGACTGGGTGACGGACTGCTGGTAATTGGCCGTAAGTGTAAGCAATGGATCATAGATACCGCGGTTCAGCCTGATTTCCGCCTCATTCATGGCCGGATTGTAGAGCTCGGCCCTGACCTCCAGATTCTTCTCGACAGCCGTGCTGATGGCCTGTTTCAAGGTCAGATTAACCACATCAGCCCCGGCATGGGCGGATCCGGAAAGGACAAGTCCAAGAAACGGAAAAATATAAAAAAGTATACGCACGCGATAGAAAGCCATCAGAAATCCTTTCTTGAAAAACCACGGTACAAAACTGCACGGCTACTCATAACGCAACGCCTCGATAGGGTTCAGTGACGCTGCTTTCCGGGCAGGATAAAAGCCAAAGAAAATCCCGACCGCACCGGAAAAACAAAAGGCGATGGCGATTGCCTGAACGGAAATCAGCGTAGGCCAGTCGAAAATGACGGAAACCAGTTTGGCGCCCCCTACCCCCAGCAGCATGCCGATAATTCCGCCGATAAGGGTCAGAAGTACCGCCTCAGTGAGAAACTGGAGCAGAATATCCCGCTCCGTGGCCCCGATTGCCATACGAATCCCGATTTCCCGCGTCCGTTCGGTAACTGACACCAGCATAATATTCATGATGCCGATCCCGCCGACAATCAGGGAAATGGATGCAACCGCACCAAGCAACAGGGACATAGCCTTGGATGATTGTTCGGCAACATCAAGTAATTCCGTCAGGTTACGCACGGTAAAATCAGCTTCACGACTTGGGCCAATTCTGTGCCGTTGATTCAGCAGAGCGGTTACCTGCTCCTCTGCCCGGTCAAGATCTTGCTCGCTTTTCGCCTGGATCATGATCGACCCCACCGAATTCGGATACTCGCTGCCGAAGAGTTTTCTCTGCCCCGTTCGTAACGGAACGAAAACAATATCATCCTGGTCAGATCCTTGGGGAGATCGCCCTTTCCTGTCCATAATACCGACCACCGTAAAGGGTAATTTTTTGATACGAATAATTTTACCCAGCGGATCTTCTGAACCGAACAGGGTATCGGCAACAGTCTTGCCGATCAGGCAATTTTTGGTCGCGCCGTCAACATCGGACTGAACGAGATTTCTACCTTCAATAACCGGCCAATCCCTCACCGCAAGATATTCCGGGGTTATTCCCATTACCGCGGTCGTCCAGTTCATATTACCGTACACAACCGGTGCCCCTCCCCGTACAATCGGTGCAGCAAGAGCCACGGCCGGACATTCCACGGATATAGCTTTTGCGTCATCATAGGTAAGCGTGGGTGTGCTGCCGTGACCAAGGCGGATACCGCCACTCGTTCTTGAACCGGGCAAAACCAGGAGAATATTACTGCCGATGCTGGCAATTTGTTCAGAGATAATCTTACTTGCCCCTGATCCGATAGCAACCATGGCGATGACCGCGGCAATTCCGATAATTATACCCAGCATCGTCAGGAAAGAACGCATTTTGTTGGTCCTGAGCGCCCGCACGGCAATTTTCAGGCTGAGTAATAATTCAATCACTTCCGCCCCCTGCCTGTTCGGCATCCAATTGGTCAACAACCACGGTGTCTGAAAGAATGCGCCCATCGCGGAAGACCACATTACGTTTGGTAAATGCAGCTATTTCAGGTTCATGGGTAACCATGATGATAGTACTGCCCTGCCTGTTCAATCGTTGAAAAATCGACATGATTTCCACGCTGGTGATAGAATCCAGGTTTCCCGTGGGTTCATCCGCCAAAATGATTGCCGGATCATTCACCAAGGCGCGCGCAATTGCGACCCTCTGCTGTTGCCCGCCTGAGAGCTGGTTGCCGGTATGCCCGGCACGATCAGAGAGGCCGAACAGCGCAAGAGCAGCCAGGGACCGTTCTTTCCGTGCAGCGGCGGGAACCCTCCCATAAATGAGCGGCAGTTCGACGTTTTCCAATGCCGTGGTTCTGGCTAGCAGGTTAAAACCTTGAAAGACAAAACCTATTTTCTGGTTTCGCACTGCCGCCAAGTCACGTTTCTGAAGTCCGCGAACGTTTGCTCCCTGTAACCAGTAGCTACCGGAGGTAGGTGTATCAAGGCAGCCCAGTATGTTCATGAAGGTCGACTTTCCGCTCCCTGAAGCGCCCATGATTGCCACAAAATCGCCAGTCTCGACCTCTAAAGAAACAGCCTTCAGGGCTTCGACCCGTTGTTCTCCCATGGTGTAAACTTTGGAAACATCATCTGCCCGGACGATTATCTCTCCCATTTAAAACCTCGGTCCCATTGCTCCGCCGCGAGACTCCGTTTTCTTTTTGGCTAAAACCTGTTCAACGATAACCTCTTGGCCGGGACGCAAATCTCCTGCCACAATTTCCACATGGGAATCATCGCTTATGCCGGTCTGGACCGGAACCATTACCGGTTTTCCTTCTTTTAGCAGGTAGACCTTTTGTGGAAGATTTTTCCCTGGCGAAAGACTTCTGCCGGGGGACCGCTGTTTTGTTGCCGCGCCCTCATCCTCTGACTTGAAGCGTAAGGCGGCACTCGGGATTGTCAAAACGGCATCTTTCCTCATCACCTCTATGCTGACATTGGCGGTCATCCCCGGTTTAAGCTTCAGATCTTTATTTTCCACAATGATAACGACGTCATAGGTTACCACATTCTGGGTAATTACCGGCGCTATTCTGACTTGTGAAACCAAGCCTTTGAATTGTATTTCCGGATAGGCATCCACGGTAAAGAAAGCGGGCTGACCTACCTGAACCTTGCCGATATCTGCCTCATCGACACTCGTATTGATCTGCATCTTGGTGAGATCCTGAGCGATGGTAAATAGTGTCGGTGTTTGGAACGATGCAGCAACGGTTTGTCCCACATCAACATTTCTCGAGATGACAACTCCATCAACGGGAGACCGAATCGTCGCGTTGCACAGATTAGTCTGCGCCTGCCGGAACGAACCACGGCTTTGCAGAACAGTACCCTCTGCTGCCCTGACCGCGGCTAGGGCTTCCTGGTATCTCGTTTCCGCGGTATCAAAATCTCCCTGGGAAACAATTCCTTCTTTCACCAACTGCCTGTTCCTCGCAAGAGTTCTCGAGGCATCGAGAGCGGCAGCCTTCAGTTTTGCCAGGTTAGCTAGAGCACTTTGGTGATTACCCTGCCCCTGCTCCAATTGGGAGGCAAAGATGGCGGGATCAATCTGCGCAATAATCTGGCCCTTGGTAACTTGTGAATTGTAATCGACAAAAAGCTTTTGAATCGTCCCTGACACCTGGGTACCAACCTGAACGGTAGTGACCGCATTAAGAGTGCCGGTTGCTGACACCATAGCCACGACCGAACCGCGCTGAACTTTGGCGATTTTAAAAGCTGGGGGTGTTTTTTTCATGAAGAGAAAGTACCCGGCCACAGCAAGGACAGAGAGCGAGATCGCGATAATAAGGAGTAGTTTCTTCATGTGGGTATCCCTGCCAGGACCCTATCGTCCTCAGAGTAAATCTGTCGCAAAATTTTCGCTTCGATTTCCTAAGTTCGACAGGCTCCTAATTATAAATTTCGGTAATTGTTCACTACCTGGCATTATTGTCAAGGTCAAAATGCCGGCTCAGACTTTACTACTATCGTCCCATGCTGATTATGGTTGACGATGGCAACTTGGGCTACAGCTTCAGACAGGTGACATAAAAAAAATTCACCAACCACTGTGCAGGGCTGACCCAAAGGTAAGCTAGAAGGTCCCTCTCCAGGCTTTCTCGTTTATTATGTTTACATTCTTTTCAAAGAAGACGATTTAGGTTACTGTACAGACAAAGAGTAATTTAAATTTCAATGCCCAAGGTCAAGAACCGATGTCGGACAAGAATATGCCTTTATGAGAACCCGGCGTTTCGTTATACCTGATATCCATGGCTGCGCATCTACATTTAGTGCTCTTTTGCATGATGTCCTGAAGATTCATTCGTCTGACATACTCTACCTCCTTGGTGACTATGCTGATCGTGGTCCGAGAAGCAAAGAGGTTATCGACCAGATTTTCGGACTGCAAAGCGCAGGCTTTCCCGTGTATCCCATTCGTGGCAATCACGATGATTTGCTGCTGAGAGCCTGCGGCAACATTGATTATCTTCGAGTCTGGATATTAAACGGCGGTAGAGCCACCCTTGATAGCTTTGGCGTTGAGGATCCCTGTGAAATACCCCTGACATATCGCAAATTCTTCAATGAACTGCCCTTCTACCTTGAATTGGATGATTACATTCTGGTCCACGCCGGCCTGAACTTCCAGAAAGAAGATCCATTCAGCGACAAGGAAGGGATGCTTTGGACGCGAAGCCGGGAGATTCATAGCGAACTGATCGGACACAAGAAAGTGATTACCGGTCATACCCCGGTTTCCAGAGAAACCATCAAACAATCTTTTTCATCCGGCCTGATCCCGCTCGATAATGGCTGTGTTTACGCAACAACAGCAGAACTTGGAACCTTGACTGCGCTGGACCTGGACACACACTCACTTTATTTCCAGAAAAACATCGATTGACTCATGACAGCAGGAGGCCGTTTACATGAAACACTATAGAAAGGAACTCTGGTTCGAAATCAACAAAAGAAGGGATTTTATAAATATTACGCCTCAGATCCGTGAATGTTTGTTGGATAGCGGCATCAAGGAAGGTCTGCTCCTTTGCAATGCCATGCATATTACCTCAAGTGTTTTCATCAATGACGACGAACCCGGTTTGCACCTTGATTTCGAAGAATGGCTTGAAATGCTGGCCCCGGAAAGACCCTACTCGCAATACCACCACAATGGGTGTGAAGATAATGCCGACGCACACCTGAAAAGAACGATAATGGGCCGGGAAGTGGTAGTTGCGATTACCGATTACGATCTCGACCTGGGCCCTTGGGAGCAACTATTTTACGGTGATTTTGACGGAAAACGAAAGAAACGGGTTCTGGTAAAAATAATCGGCGAATAGCACAGCTACTACTTTTGCGTTGATTTCCAGAATCGATATTTCTTTACTAACTCGATCGGCTGATAGGAAAGCTTCGATTTTCGGAGCGAAGGTTCACCAAGATCCTGCTCTCTATTCACAAACTCGCAATCGACAAAACACCGGCGATTAAACTCCTGATCGACAACCTGGTAGAGCCCATCTAGAAAAGGGTCTGCTTTCTCGAAGTGACAGACCGATGTTCTGGCATTCATCCGTTCACCAAGTACGTAGGCCTTCACACGACCTTCAACAAGTACGACCACTCCCTCAAGCCCCAATTGCTCCGCTTTTTCCAAACCCTCGGCAGCAGCCGTCACCTCCAATTCAAGTGATCGGTTTTCAGGACCTACGCGAATCCGCCGCCATTCTTCGAGAAGCGCAAGCGTTTCCTCGCGGTAGCCAGCCGAATACCTGTCGACAGCAAAGGAATGACGACTCGCAAAATAATTCACACGATTTTTTTTCTTGTGATAACGATTCCCCGAGAGGGTCGCAAGGTCATTCCTGAGGTATACATAGTCAAAGGCATCGCGGTCCTCGATTGAATCAAATTCGGGTCCCTGAAGATATGCAGCCCGAAACTCGTCATCAGCTCCGTACAAAACATGCCCTTTTGAAAAGAGGAAATTCAACGCGTTACTGACATCCCCACCCAAAGGCGGAAGGAAGTACTCCTCACCGGAATATCCACAGCCGAAAACCACCAGGGAAGTACCGATCTGAGTCAGTCGATAGAGGTGTGCGTGACGAAAAAGATAGAGATTTGCAAAGGTCAATTCGGAGATGCGAGGCTGCAATTGTAGAAAAAGCGAGTCAAAGCGGGGCTTATCGTAAAGTTCAATCGGTCTTGAGGAGGGATAGTCAGGAATTCCCATTACATACTCCGTGAAAAAGCATGGTCTGATGTACCGAAGCACTCTGCAAGCCATACTATAGCAGGACTTCACAAAGAATGCATGGCTGAATTCACGCCGAAATCCAGCACGAAGGCCAAATGGCACGTCTCTGATAAACTCTCTTCTTACCGATTTAATTATCCAGCTGTGGTAGAAGCATTCCCATTGCAGCTAAGCACAGCGCATTAAAGCCTCAATTATGACTAAACAATCAGCTGAATTATCTCCACAAATAGAATCTTAAAAAGTCTAGCAGGATATTTTTCCGAGAGTTTCTACGCTACGGATGGGTCGAGAAAAAGATTTCAGCAGGAGGGATACGAGATATAAGCAAAGCGGATACCTTGTTATGTGCCGTATGGGGCATAACAAACCGGGCAATCGTTACGATTAAACCCAAAGGCATCCGCTTCATGCAATTACTCACAATGAGGCTATTATTACTTCTCTCCGGCGAGTCTCTTGGGGAGAGAAACCCTAACCAATCAGGAAATTATTCCTTCTTGCCCTGTTGGATAGAATTGTCGGATCCAGCAGTTCCCCACACCCTGTGCATTTCCAGGCATAATATGATCGAACATAATCATAATACTTCTCGGAGTACATAAGGCCTTTGCATTTTGGACATTGCATGGTGAACCCTCCTTAAAAAAGTGAGAAAGAATAACAGGTACCAATTATTATTCATCATGCGTGCCAAGGTTGACATTTCGGACCTCACTTATCTCCTTTGTGCGGCAAAATGCCGTTTTATTCCGCTATTTCAAGAGAATACAACGCGGACAAATAACCTTTCAATTGTCTCACCGTAGCAGGACCAATCCCCGGAACCCTTTCGAGATCACGGACCGACCGAAAATCGCCATTTTCTTGACGGTCCAAAACTATCCTCCTTGCCAAGGCCGGACCAATCCGAGGAAGCAGTTCCCATTCCGCAGCGGTAAGACTATTGGTATCCAGGGGGATGCCAAGGATCATTTTCTCCATAGCACACACACTATCCCTTGTTATTTCAACAAGTTCACCATCGGCACACGTTACAGAAACCACATCACCGGTTGAAAGTATCAATTTGGGCAAACCTTGGTCCCAAGAAAATCCTCGCAAAAAGGGCACCGTCATATTAATGACGGTGCCCAGAGACACAGGACTATCAAACTGATAAACACCTGGTTTTACGCAGTTTCCCTGCAGACGGATCGTTCTGCCACCCGGCACGGCACTCCTTTCAGGCAAAAAGGGCACCTTATCTCTCGTGTGTGAGACAGGGTGCCCTTGTATAAAGAGGAGAACAGATACCGCCAACATCAGCAACCAGAGGACAAACCTCCTTGGATGCTCGTTCATTTCCTTGGAGACTCCCCCTCCCCGCATTTATCCAGCTTATATTCAATACTATCGATAAGGGCCTGATACGAAGCTTCAATGATGTTTTCCGAAACCCCGACCGTACCCCACCGGCTTTCTCGATCTCCCGATTCAATTAACACCCTGATGGCCGAGGCCGTACCCTGACCAGCGGGAAGAACTCTGACCTTATAGTCATGGAGTTTAACTTCCTTCAATTTCGGATAGAACTTCTCCAAGGCTTTTCTCAGGGCATTATCCAAAGCATTTACCGGGCCACTGCCTTCAGCGGCTGTATGCTCGATTTTGCCGCCCACCTTGACCATGACGGTGGCTTCGGAAATCGGCTGATGGTCTTCATGGCGTTTTTCATCGATGACCCGGAAGCCGATCAAAGAGAAGAATTTCCGGTGTGTTCCCAAGGCGCGTTTCATAAGGAGCTCAAAAGAAGCTTCAGCACCCTCGAACTGGTAGCCGCGGTTTTCCAGATCCTTTATGTTATCAAGAATCTCCATTGTCAGCGGATCTTTACTGTCAAGATTGATATTAAATTCCTCAGCTTTGGCAAGCACATTCGAGCGCCCCGAGAGATCCGAAATGAGAACTCGCGTAGAATTGCCGACAAGTCCGGGGCGGATATGTTCATAGGTCTCGGGATGCCGCTGAATTGCACTGACATGTACACCACCTTTGTGGGCAAATGCAGACTTACCGACATACGGCTGATGCTTATTGGGCGAGATGTTCGAAAGCTCATAAACAAAACGTGAAAGCTCGGAAATTCTCCTTAACTGCTCGTCAGAAATGCAGGAGTGCTTCATCTTCAGCATCAAGGCAGGCACGATTGAACAAAGGTTGGCATTTCCACAGCGTTCACCAAAACCATTGATCGTGCCCTGGACCTGAACGATTCCACGCTGAACCGCGGTGAGTGAGTTTGCCACGGCACATTCCGCATCATTGTGGGCATGAATGCCGAGAGGCGTCTTTATGCTCTGTCGCACCTGATCGACAATTTCGGAAATTTCAAAGGGCAATGAACCGCCGTTGGTATCACAGAGCACGATACAATCCACTTTGGCATCTTCTGCGGCCTTCAGGGTCTTTAGCGCGTACTCGGGATTTGCCTTGAAACCGTCGAAAAAATGCTCGGCATCGTAGAACACCTCAGGAACGTAGCCCTTCAGGTACTCGAGCGAGTCGAAAATCAATTCCAGATTTTCTTCCAAAGTGATGCGCAGCGCTTCATGCACCTGGAAATCCCAGGTTTTGCCGAAAATTGTAACGACGTCGGT
>JAJZQA010000361.1 GCA_021810985.1 Deltaproteobacteria bacterium | reverse complement strand
ACACCCGAGCGGTTCCGCCGGGAAAATGTATCAATCAGAGAAAAATGTCCGAAAAACAGGTATTCTTATCCGAATTGGCGTGAGAAGTCAAGGGAGGCAAAGTTTGTGAAGTTTGAAGATAACAGGCTTGCGGCTGCACGCTGTCAGCCTTAAGTGAAACAACAAGAAAAAAAAGCCCTGCCGGAATTTCCGGCAGGGCTTGATGCGAACAGCTTCCAACTAAGGCGTTATGCGTAAGGCATACGCAACATTAGAAGGTCATGGTCAGCGAGTGGGTCATGAGGTAGACATTGTTGGTGATGTCGGTAGCGCTGTTGCCATTGAAGTAATCGCCGGTGTCCAGGTAGCCAAAATGCGCCTCATAGGTCAGGTTGTCGAGCAGCTTGTAGGCCGCACCCACGTTGTACTCCCAGCCGTACTCGTCGTCATTGGACGCAGTGAGAACAGCGCCATTTTTGTAAACATTTTCATCCGCCTTGGCCCAGCCAATGGCGCCGTGCAGGGTCAACTGATTGGAGACCGCATAGTCAGCAGCGGCAACAATGGCATGAACACCGGCAGCACTCGCGCTGGCGGTTGAGCCGTTGAAGATATCGTTGTTCAGGATGCCGGTGTGACGGCCGGTGAGGATGTACAGGGGTTCGAACATATCACCGGTGCCGGTGGTGTCAAGGGCGTTCTGGATGGTATTATTTTGCTTGGTTATATCCTGCCCTTCGGCATAGACGTATGCCAGGCTGGCGGTCAGGGCGTCGATCTTGACGCCACCCTGCAGCATGCCGGCCCAGGAATCATAGTTTTGCTCCGCAGTGCCAACAGCGTCGTATTCCTTGTCACCGAAGTAATGGACCAACTCGGCATTGGCAAAGAAGTTGTTCAGATTGTACTTGCCGTAGAGGGTTACGTTCTGCTTGACATTATTTGTGGTGGCGACGGTCTGGTTGTTGGCAAAACCATACTCCATACCGGCATCCAGATTAGCGTCCTTGTAGTATACCCGACCGACATATTTGGTGCTGTCAGCGTCGGACGCATTGTTTGTGGTGACCGTGCCGAAAGCGGTGGCAGGAGCAGTAGGGCCATTATTTGCGTTATTGTTGTCGGTGCTCTTCTGCATGTAGAACAGGGTGGTCACAGGACCGCTCGCCATGAAGGACGGCCACCACATAACCCGGTCGGCGCGTTGGTTAAAATCCATGAAGGCGGTGCCGTAGGCGCCAGCCGGGACACGGCCAAAACGCATATTGCCGATGGGGGACGCATAGTCCATGTACAACTGGTGAACGTAGACGTCGCCAGCATTGTTGACATTTGAGGTTCCAGCAGCGGTGTCAGCCTGGCTGCCCCAGAAGGTGTCATCCGCCAAGCGGATAACAGAGCTCATGGAGATCTTGTCGTTCACCTGCATGGTGGGCCGGACCTCGAAGGTATGCAACCAATAGGCATTTGAAGCATTGTTTTCGGCTGCGGCTTCGGTAGTTTTAATGCCGTTGCCAGTGGAGTCGGAAAGGTACGCGCCCTCGACCAGATACTTGCCGCTCATCTTGAACTCAACGGCGGAGGCAGTGGAGGCCAGTCCCGCGACCAGGCCCAGTGCTGCAACTGTGGATAATACTTTTTTCATCTCTTATCTCCTTTGATAAGTGTTAATAAAAAAACGAACTCACCCTCCTTAGAGCAAATTTAGCAGGGGGGTGTCAAGTTTTTTTTACCGTGGTGTAATTTTTTTTACCGGAAATAATAATCAGCGGTTAGCCATAAGCTGTCAGCTGAAAACTTACTGCTGTTCCTGTTTCTTCGTGAAATCCAGCTGGTAGATCAGCATGGTGGAGGTCTGGTCCGCAAACAGATCCAATGACCCGTTGCCCAGAATCAGGCCAACCAGCAATTCCGCTCCCTTCTTGTCCGCGTTGGGCCGGAGGAGGTAGTCCACGATATAGCCGTCGATCTTTCTGGTCCGCCACAGCTCGGATAGGGCGATGCCGTTCCAGCTGAGGGCGTGGATCTCGCCGGAGGGGTAATTCTTCATGTTTTCAAAGAGACGCGACGAGGTGGAGAGGTTCTTGTTGATGATGATGTCCTGCTGGCCGTCGCCATTGACGTCATACACGATGATCCGCGAGGGGATATAGATGCGGGTTGCGCCTTCCTGGGCACTGCCCTTGCCTGCCCCGAAACCTTCCGTGCCGCCGATGAAACGGGTGGTGCCGCCGTAAAATTCATCGCTTTTCCACAGAACGGTGCCGCTGGAGCGCATTACCCGGAGGCGGTCGTACTGGTCGATGGCGATGATCTCCCGGCTGCCGTCGTTGTCGAGATCGGCAATGGTGAACTCAAACAGATTGACGCTGTCCGGGACTTCCATGCGGCTGCCTGCTTTCACAGTGCCATTGGCCACGTCGAGGCGGAAGATGCCGGGGGCCACGGCCTTGTTGGAATCAGCCCGTTGCCCGGCCAGCACCATGCCTTCTCCCGGCACGGGCATGGCACGGATGTACCATTTTGCATCCTGGAACAGATAGTTGGCCTTGTCCGCGCCGAGCCACTCGAAGGCGAAGGAGTTTGGCCCCTTGCTGTCTGCGGCGCTCACATAGATTACCGGCTTGCCGGTTTTGTTGAGATCCGCCACGGTGATGGCGTGGATGCGGTATCCGACCTTGCCGGGGATTTGGCCGACCTTGCGTAACCGATTGTCGTCGCGCTTGAAGATTTGAACCGAGTCCTTGTCGGCAAAGATGACCTCATCCTGGCCGTCGCCGTCAAGATCGGCCATTTCCATGTACTGGAGGGAAAGCTTCATGTTTTGGGTTTTCTGGAACTCGCTGGTGATGCCCTCG
>JAJZQA010000360.1 GCA_021810985.1 Deltaproteobacteria bacterium | reverse complement strand
GGCGCTTGCTCCGCCCAATTGGGGCGCGGCAAGCAGCGCCCCTACATTGAGGTGTTTAATTGCCACCGTAGTAATCAGCGTGCGGCAGCCTTTTCCACGGCGGCCCGCAGGGCCTTGGCGCCGGGGTTTCTCACATCACCATTCATGATGATGTCTTTCGGCCCGACATCCTTGCCGTAGTAACCTTCATTGAGCGAATCGCGCACCGCCAGCACCGACCCTTCCAGGTTCAGGCCGGCATAGAGACCTTTCGAACGGGCAAAGGAGAGGAAATCGGCGGAAACCGCGGGAACCGCAACCGAACCCTTGGCCCCTCCGCCGATCGGACCGACCGCAATGGAGGCATCGGCACCCAGCTTGGCGGTGGAAATGAGCAGGGTGTCAATGGCTTTCCGGTTCATGGCCAGCATCACCACCTCAGCCGCCTCGGCACCAATCTGCAGACCGAAAGTAACCGAGCCGACAGTATAGAATGCCGGATCGCTCCAGGTGCCGGTTTCCTCATTCCTCACCAGCAGTACGCCGGTCCCGCCGGAGCCGCCGAGAAAGAACCCGGCTTTCAGAATCTGCGGAAAAATGAGTATCCCCTGCGCATCTTTTAAATATTTATCCAGCCAGTAGAAATTACTGTCCGTCAAAACATCCGTGAAGGTTGCCTTTGCCTTGTCCACGATCACCTGTGCTTCCGACGTATCGCTGGCCGCAACCGTACTGAAGGTGCCCAAAAGCAGGGTCAAGGAAAGAGCGACCGCTACCATCCTCAAACCTGCAAGGAAAGCCTTCCTGATCTCAGGTTTCATGGTGTTCTCCTTTCACAGTGTGGAATATTTGAAACGAACGTATGCCGTTTCCATGATGTAATTATATCACTATTCACAAACACGCGGCACCGGGGCATCTGGACGCCGGATCAGTCGGGCCCGGATCCGAGCGGAAAGTTGCTGTCCGGCATCAAGCAAAAAAAGACCAGCTGCTTTTCTCGGAAGCGCTGGTCTTTTTGCGAATCAAATAGTTATGTTGTAAATATCCCCTCATCCTGATGACCCACAGGGCCTAAAGTGGATATCAGGCCAGTTGTCATGGTTTCCTCACAGCCCACCGCGCTCGAAATCCGCCAGCTTCGGCTCTTCGCCGAATCTGTAGAGGATCAGGTTCACCCGGTCCCGGCTTCTGTTGAAGACAAAGTTTAGATCATGCTCGAACGCCATCAACGCCACCGGCCCGACCTGGCCGGGGTCACGCAGCCGGAACAGGATACGGTTGCCGGCTCCCAGGTAGTCGAGAAAGGAGGTGGTGACGTAGAAATCGATCTCTCCCCGTTCCCGCGTCAGGTCGACAAAGCTGCCGTCCTCGCTGATGATGAACTTTTCGTCCAGGCGGATGGTTTGAGCCGAGGTACCGGCCTCCGAAGAGAGACTCCGGACAATGCCGCCGCCGGAGATCAGTGTGCCGTCCTCGACGACAAAGCGTCCCAGGGCGATGTTCTCGCTGTACAGGTCAGCGGCGATATCGTTTTTCAGGGCAAACACCACGTTCCCGACCTCGGTGGAAAGGAGTTCCTTGGCATGCCGCTCGGTCACTTCCAGGGAGGAAGAATCGAGGCGCTCTTCGATCGCCACCGCGGTAGCGGTTACCTCGGCAGTGGCCAGTTTCAGGGTGTAGGTCTTGCCGGCCAGGAACGGTTGGTCCGCCAGCCAGAAAATGCTGGCTTTGATCTCGCGGGTTTTGACCGGGGCATTGTCCCGCCGAGCAATCACCTCGCCCCGCTCCACGAACAGCTCATCCTCGGTGGTGATACCGATGCTTTCGCCGGCCCCGGCGGAAAAGAGATCCGGTTTCAGCCACTTCTCGACACTTTTCACCCTGGTGATCTTGCCGGAAGGCAGAAAAATCACCTCGTCACCCTTACGGATCTCGCCGGACTCGATTCTGCCGACATAAATTCGCTTGTCGTCCCACTTGTAGACATCCTGCACCGGAAAGCGCAGCGGCAGGGAACGATCGGCATGAACGTTCTCAAAAGTGTCCAAAGCCTCCAACACCGTTGGCCCGCTATACCACGGCGTATGGCCGAGCCGACTGGCCATGTTCTCCCCTTCGCGAGCCGAGATCGGAATAACATGGGAAGGCGTGATCCCGACCGAATGAAGGAAGGCCCGAATATCGTTCTCGACCTGGCCGAAAATCTTGCGGTCATAGCCGACCATGTCGAGCTTGTTCACCGTGACCACCACCTGCCGGATACCGAGCAGCGACAGGACATAGGCATGGCGCTTGGTCTGCTCCCGCACCCCTTCGGCCCCGTCCACCAGCAGAATCGCCGCGTCGGCACTTGATGCCCCGGTGAGCATATTCTTCAGAAACTGTTTGTGACCAGGGGCATCGATGATTACATAGGGGCGTTTCTCGGTCTTGAAAAAGGTCGAAGCGGTATCGATGGTTATGTTCTGGTCCCGCTCTTCCTCCAGGGCATCCATCAAGTAGGCGAACTCGAACTCCCGCCCCTGCGCCTTGCAGGTGGCGGCAATCTCCTGGTAGCGAACCTCGGGAATGCTGCCGGTGTCGTAGAAGAGGCGGCCGATCAGGGTGGACTTGCCGTGGTCGACATGACCGACAATGACTATTTTCAGTGTTTCGTTCTGGTTCATAAATAATCCTCAAGAATGGAATTGACAGGGATATTCAGGATAATCAGGATGAAAATCGTGTTTCATCGCAAAGACGCAAATAATGCAAGGTAAACCAACATCTAGGGTTCTGACTCAGAAGAGGGAATTGTTCGGTATCAGACAATACCATAAAGGGGTTAACCTGATTATCCTGATTATCCCTGTTCAGA